>CAYZDM010000054.1:0-10430 GCA_964476875.1 uncultured Sandaracinaceae bacterium
GCCGAGAACGTAAACTTCTGGAATCTGTGTCATCTCTTTCACCAAAACCTTTCGCTCAAGCGGCGACGAAGAACTTACCCACGTTGACCTGTGGTTCATCGAAAAACGTTGTGCCCTTCTGGGCGTTTGCCAGTGCGGGCGGCACGGGAAGGCCTGCCTTTTCGATCATCTGGATCGTGGATTTGAGACCGATCGTGTCGACCAAGACACTAGGAGGCGCCCAGTTGAAGCCGTACCCCATGATGCGGTCGATGCCCGAGATATCGTCGGTCACCTCGCCGACGCGGTGGAACGAGTAACTGATGTAGCCAGCGATCACCTTCTGAGCGATTGCCGCATAGGGCCCGGTAGCCGCCGCAAAGGCACGCATGCCGTCGACATACCGCCCGACCCTGTGCAGGTTCGAGATCTCATCGATGAACGACAGGTCCGGCCGCGGGAGCGACGACTTGGCCACGTAGTTCTGGGTCTTCGGGTCGAGGACGATTCGTCCGCCCGCATCATCCTTGCCGAAGAAACCGCCACCGGTCTTGCGACCGAGGACGCCCTTGGCCATCAAGTCGGCCATGTAGCTGGGGAGCTTCAGGGTCTCGTGCGCCTCGTCGGGCGCAAGCTCATAGATGTTATCGACGATCGCGCGATGGATATCCCAACCCACAAGATCGATGGTAGCCAGCGGAGTCAACGCGCGACCGGTGTAGGGACCGACGAGCTCGTCGATCAGAATAGGACCATGCTCCTCCGCAAGGATGGCGCACTCGTTGAGCAGCTTGAAGCCCACTCGGTTGCCCGCGAAGCCGGCGGTGTCCGCGGTTCGAACCATCGCGCGCCCGAGCAGCTTGGTGCAGTACTCGTCGAGGAAGTCGACCAGTTTGGGGTCGGTATCCTTCCCGGCGACTAGCTCCGTTCCGACGATGACATTCGGCGGGTTGAAGAAGTGCAGGCCGAGGAAGTTCTTTCGGAACGAGTCGCTCCGGCCCTCCGCGAGCTGATTGATCGACAGACCCGAAGTCACGGTCGCGACGATCGAATCCGGTCGGCGCACCTTGTCGATGCGATCGAAGAACTCCTGCTTCAGAGGGAGCTGCTCGGTCACCGCTTCGAAGATCAGATCGGCTTCCGCCACAACCCGATCGAAGTCGTCGTCGTAGCTGCCTGTGTCGACCCGCTCGGCGACGGTGCTCGAACGAACCATCTTCACGGCCGCGGCGAGCCCGCCGTCTGCCTTCTCCTTGGTCCGAGCCAAGAAGGTCACCCGGGGTACGGCTGTGGTGAACAGCGCCCCGCTTCCGAGGCCCATCGCGCCATTGGCACCGAGAACCACCACGTGCTTGATCGAGCGTGAGCTCAGCAAATCCGAAGATTTGCCGCTCGCCGCTACTGTGGTCGACGACAACATCTCTTGTCCTTTCTATGCCTCAGCTGTTTACAACTTAACTAGCCGGGAGCGAACACTGTGGGCTGAGAGAGCCCTCTAGTCAACCGAACCTGTGCAAAAACAAGGGTTTACAGGCACTTTACAAAACCGAGCTTCAGCCAATTTCTGGCCAACCGGCCGGAATCACAGCGATCTGCCACGGGCCGTGTTAGGGAAGCGTGGCAATGGACGCCACGGACACAGCTGAAGCGCTGGGGGTCAGCAAAGAGGCTGTCGATCTGTTCCGCAGCGCCGACGTGATCGACCTCCATGTCGAGTCGTTCATCTGGCATCGCCTCTTTGGCTACGACCTCAACCGGACCCACCGTGGCGGTTTTTTCGGGCGAAGCTTCTTTGGTCACGCCGACTTCCCTACCGCCCTCGAAACCGGCCTAGGCGGTGCGGCCTGGTTCATCACGACCAATCCGTTGAGGTCGGCTCGCGGACGACGGCGCGCGGCGCAGAAGAACCTTCAAGTCCTCCAGACCTTGCTCGAGGACGCTCCCGGGATCACGCACGTTCGCACAGCGCAAGAGTTCCGTGCTGCGCGCGCCGCGGGCGATCACGCCGCCTTCATCGGGATTCAGGGTGGCAATGCCCTCGACGACAACGTCGACGCGCTCGACCTGCTTGCCGACGGTTCGGTGCTGTTCGTCACCCTGATCCATCTGACCTCTTCTCGACTCGGTGCGTCGAGCGCGCCGGGTTCCGGTCGTAGCGCGGGGCTGACCGACCTCGGCTGCGCACACGTCGAGCGATTGAACGAGCTTCGCGTCGGGGTCGACCTTGCTCACGTCAGCCGCAAGGGGTTTTTCGACGCCGTCGCAGTGCACGATAAGACCCAGCCGTTGTTCGTCACACACACCGGCCTGGCTGGAGTCTACGAGCACTGGCGCAATCTCACCGACGAGCAGGTGCGCGCCGTGGCAGATTCAGGCGGCATCGTTGGCGTCATGTTGCAGGCGGCGTTTCTTGGGCGCCGCCCCGTAACCGTCGCGACCATGGTCGACCACCTCGCGCACATCGTGGACACCGTCGGAGAAGACTATGCCGCGATCGGCACAGACTTCGACGGGGCCATCACGCCGCCGAAGGACTTGCCGGGCATCTGGACGCTTCCAAGGGTCGTTCAGGAGATGCTGGACCGAGGCTGGTCTGAGGTCCGCATCCAGAAGATACTCAGTGGCAACGCGCTCCGCGCTATCGAGGCGTTGCGCGGCTAGCCCAGGGCGCACAGGCTTCGATTATGGCACTGCTAGACAAGATCAACGCCGACCTCAAAAAGGCGATGCTCGCGCGCGACGAAGTGACACGCGACACCCTTCGCATGGTGAAGTCGGAGTTCCTCAAGCTCGACGATCCCGACGAGCTCGCGGTGCTGTCCAGCGCGGTGAAGACGAGACGTGACAGCATCAAGAGCTTCGTCGACGGAGGCCGCCAGGATCTCGCCGACAAAGAGCAAGCCGAGATCGAAGTGATCGAGCGCTACCTTCCCAAGCAGTTGAGTGAGGACGAGACTCGTGAGGCGATTGCTGGGATCATCGAGGAGCTAGGCCTGTCGAGCAAGAAGGACCTCGGGCAAGTCATGAAGGCGCTCAAGCAAAGATACCCCGGCCAGGTCGATGGCAGGCAGGCCTCTTCGATAGCCGGACAGCTGCTCGGCTGACCGACTAGCTCCCTTGGCTCGACCGCCACAGGCGGTATCGTTCGCGGATCGCCTGACGTTCGTTCCGCGGCAGGTTGACGCGATAGCCGAAATCATGAGTGGACGCGCGAGCCAAGTCGCGGCTTGCGATGGCGCGAATCTCGGCGTCTTCGTGGTCGAGGCTGTCGATCAACCACTCCACGCGTGGCCGTTCGCCGTTGTCCTCGAACCATCTCCGCCAATCCGATTCTCGGTCGCTGAAGTCTTGCGCGGTCAGCATGCGCAACACACGCCACGCGGCTTCGCCTAGGACGCCCCGTTCCGATAGCGCTGCGATCAACGGCTCGACGCATTTCTCGTCTCTCAGGACTGCAAGCGCTCGCATCGCCAGCAGTCGAGAACGTTGGTCGGTGTCCGACGCCAGTGCCAGCACCCGAAGCGATTCCTTGAGCCCCTCCACGCCCTCCTGTTCGTGAAAAACTTCGAGCGCGTAGAGCGCACTCCTGGAGACGCCTTGATCGTCGTCGAATAGCGCGGCGGCAAGCGGCTCGACGAGAATTGGGTGGGGCAATTCGGCTGCAATCAGGGTCGCGTAGTACCGAATTTCCGGCTCATCGCACTTGAGGAGATCGCGGACGTGAGGGGCGGCGGATTGCCCAAACGCAACCATCGTCCTGCAGAGACCGGAGATGCTCCGGCCCCGTGGAGGCTGCACATGCGGCTCCCAACGATTGAACCACAGTCTTCCGGGAAAGAGGTCCCGCAACACGGGGAGAACCTCGTCGCCCATCGCGAGGAGGGCGGTGTGGTCTGGCGCCTCTTCGTTCGGCCCGTGTGTCCCGAGTCGGACCGCCATCGCGTGGACGCGTGCAGTGAAGTCGGGCGGCTCGACCGGAGGCAGGGGCGTCCTCGGTGCGCTCCCGACCGCCGTGAGTTCCCCGACGTTCAAATGCTCGACGAGAAACTTCATCGCGACCGCACGACCACGGTCGCCACTCGCGGGCGGAATCCCCGTCCAGCGTCGAAACGCTTCGCCGAGTTCGCGGTCCGGCCACCATTTGGCGTCGAGGCTCTCGCCGGGCGGAGGGTTAGACGTACGCCATCGGCCATCGGGCGGCGTGGACGCAGGCGCATCGCTGGGAGTCGGCGCCTCGACCCGATCCGACGGCGCGTTCTTGATCAAGTATGTCGAGTCCGTGTCGCTCCCTGACCCCATCGCTCGTCAGGGTACACCAATCGACCTCAAACGAGCATCTTGATGCGACGCTCTTCCTGAATGGGGCTGGTCTTCCCGTTGGCGGCCTCGCGAAGAAGCTTCTTGATACGGAGCCCGAGGACGTCGATCTCCGTCGACGCGAACTCTTCACCGCCAAAGCGCCGCACCTGTTCGGCTTGGCGGCGCAAGATATCCATGTCTTGTCGCAAGATCCGCATGGCGACCGGCTGGAACACCGTTCGGAGTATCGCGTTCGGGATCGGAGCCTTGACGGCCACCGTCGCGAAGAGGTCGGTTACGTTGGATGTTCGCGGTGTCAGTGCGGTGGTGGCGATGATGTGAGTGCGGTCGCTCAGCCGATACTCCACCTGCGCGATGCAGGGGAGAAGGAAACGATCCCAATGAAACACTTCGCCGCCCTGCGGTGCCAGGATTCGGCCGGCCAAGCCTTCGGGTCGTTGCTCGCCGATGAACTGCGCTTCGGCGCCGCCGTCCAGGGCGCGGATCACGACCTCGATCGGCTGGCGATCCTCGTTCTTTCGAAAAAGGCCCGAGTGAACAAACGCGGTGTGCGGAACATCCAGTGCGTTCTCGGCGACCGCATCGAGCGGCCCTGGCATCTCGAGATGTTGCCGAATCGTCAAGTAGCCGGGCTGGTCGGCGAACGGGATCTCGTAGGGGTCGGAGCTGGGCGTCACATCCGATTCGGAGTAGACCCACACCCAGTCTTGCGAATCGCGACACGCGAAGGACGGCACGCGACGGGCAGCGTGTTCCGGCGCACCGCACAAGCCGGGAACCACCTTGCATTCACCCGCGCCGTCGAACTGCCATCCGTGGTAGTGGCACTCGATGTGGCCGCCCACCACGCGACCGGCGGACAACGGCGCATTGCGATGTGCACAGCGATCGAGCAGCGCGACGCTCTGTCCGCTCGAGTCACGAAATGTAACCATTGGTAATCCGTTTAACAAGAACGGTCGTGGTTTGCTGCCCACGTCCTTACTTGCGGCGACGGTGTACCAACCCGGCGCAAAACCGCTGTTTGCGCTCGACTCCAACGGTGCGTCTTTCCGTGTGGTCATGATGTCCCGAGCGCAAGATATGCGCCCGCCAAAGGGTACCTTTGCTTCGTTTGTGTAAATAGCACGGTTGCGAATGAATTTTCGATGGAACGGGGTGGGTTCGACTGCTACACGCATGGCATGTCACGGCAAATCAACAAGGAACGGACAAGGAATCGCCTGCTGCAGGCGGTTCTCAAAACGATCCAACGCTACGGGCATGGCACACTTACGACCGGACGGGTCGCAGAGCTTGCAGGCGTCGCGCAGCCCACATTCTACGTGCACTTCCGAAGCATGGATCAGGCACTCGAACAGGTGGCTGAATGGGTCGCCCAGGAGCTCAGCCCCGGCCTCAACCCCGAAGCGTCGGCCGAGCTCGATAGAGCAGCAGATGTTCTCGAAGAGGCCGTCCGAAAGTGCACCCGCTCGCTCGTTCGTGACCGCAAGGTCGCCGAGGTTTTTCTCAGCAATCGTCGGGATCAGAGCTCCCCATTGGGGCGGCGCTGGACGCTTCTGACCGGCAGCCTCCGGGACCGGATGCGACAGATCGTGGTTCAAGTCAGCCCGAACCTGGCGCCCTCCGATGCCGCCCTTCACGCTGAGTTGCTGGTCAGTGTGGTCTTCGGTCTAGCCGAGGCCTACCTCGATGGTCGGGTCGACGACCTCGACCGGGCTACCGCAACCGCTTCAAGAGCCATCGTGACTGGCATCCTCGCGACTTCGCGGGTGGCAGACGCCGCCTGATAGGTCGACTTTCGGTCGAAGGGCTGCCGTGATAGGCCCGCCGAGTGGCTGACCTATTCAATCCTACGCCGGAGCACCGAGCGCTCCGTGAGCTGGTTCGTTCGTTCACCGAACGGGAAGTCGACCCTCAAGCCGAGGCGTCCGACCAAGCGGAGCGGTTCAATGTCGAGCTGTTTCGCAGGCTCGGTGAGCTCGGCCTTCTAGGCATCACGGTCGAGGAACGATTTGGCGGTGCGGGCTTGGACCCCGTTGCCGCGTTGATCGCGCATGAGGAGCTGGCGGCTTCCGACCCCGGTTTCGCATTGGCATACCTCGCGCACTCGATGCTCTTCGCCAACAATCTTCAGATCAACGGCAGCGATGCGCAGCGGAGCAAGTACTTGCCCGACGCATGCACGGGGAAGAAGGTCTGCGGCATGTGCATGAGCGAGCCCGGCGCCGGAACAGACGTGCTCGGGATGCAGACGACAGCCGTTCGCAGTGGCGACACCTACGTGCTCAATGGCGCCAAGATGTGGATCACCAACGGAGCGGTGAGCGACACCGAGCTCGGCGATACGTTTCTGGTGTACGCTCGCCTTCAGGGGAGCCCACGCAACCAGCTCTCTATGTTCATCGTGGAGAAAGGATTCCCGGGCTTCAGCCTCGGGCAGAAGATTAAGGGCAAGCTGGGCATGCGGGCCTCGACCACCGCTGAGCTCGTGTTCGAGGATTGCCAGGTTCCGGCCGAGAATCTGGTCGGATCCGAGGGCGCGGCCACGCTCCACATGATGCGCAATCTCGAGCTCGAGCGTGTGACGCTAGCCGGGATGAGCCTGGGCATCGCCCGCCGATCGATCGAGGTCATGAACCGCTACGCGAGTGAACGCACCTCGTTTGGCAAGCCGCTCCGCGACTTCGGACAGATCCAACGTTATATTTCTCAGTCGTATGCGGAGTACATGGCGGGCCGGACCTATGCTTACTACACCGCGGCGTCGATGGGGTTGGACACCCCGGGCCACCGTCTCGACTCTGATGGCGTGAAGCTGTTCACCTCGACGATGGCCAAGGACGTGGCCGACCGGGCGATTCAGGTACTTGGGGGCTATGGCTACGTCGCCGAGTACGCGGTCGAGCGCTTATGGCGGGATGCAAAGCTCCTAGAGATCGGAGGCGGTACCCTCGAAGCACACCAAAAGAACATGTGCCGAGAGCTGAGTCGCACCGAACGTATTCTGTGAGACAGCGCACACCTTGCCAGTTCAGCCTAGGTTTTCGCGTCCCTAAGTAGGCGACTTCGGTTGCCAGCCGCTATGCTGTGCTCTGTGACACTTTCCCTTGGGGGGATAGGATCAAGTGACGCAAGAAGCCGTAGCCAACGACATACCGAAACCGCCAGTTGACCTTCCAGTTCTTGGGACGTTCGCCGGCTACGATGTCCTCGGTCGCCTCGCACTGGGCGGGATGGCTGAGATTCTTCTCGCACGTCATTCCGACACCGACGGTGAGCACCGCTTCATGGTGCTGAAGCGGATTCTTCCGCACTTCGAGCAAGACAACGACTTCGTCCAGATGTTCCTCGATGAGGCGCGAATCGGAATGCAGCTCAAGCATCCGAACATCTGCCAGTTTCACCAGTTCGGAGCCGACGAAGGGTCGCACTTCATCGTGATGGAGTGGATAAACGGCGTGCCGCTTGGTCGAATGATTCGTAAGGCGCGTAAGTCTGGTGGGGTGGGGCTGCCGATTGCGATTCGTATCGGTGTCGACGTAGCGAGGGCGCTTCACTATGCGCACATCGCCAACGACGAGCACGGCGAGGCCTTCAACATCGTCCATCGTGACGTGTCTCCGCACAACATCATGATTGGTTACACGGGTGCGGTGAAGCTGCTCGACTTCGGCATCGCGAAGGCGGACCACCGTGCACACAAGACTCAAGCCGGCGTGGTCAAGGGCAAGTTCGCCTATATGGCGCCGGAGCAATGCACCGCAGGTCAGGCGGATCATCGCTTGGACATCTTCGCCCTCGGCGTTTGCCTGTTCGAGACGCTCACCGGGCGATCGCTTTACCGGCGTCAGACCGAGGCGGCGACCATGCGCGCCGTGATCATGGACCCGGTGCCCTCCCTCAAGGAGCGGCTTCCCGACGTTCCTGATGAGCTAGAGCAGATTCTACAGAAGGCGCTCGCAAAAGAGGCTGGTGATCGTTTCGCGACAGCTGAAGAGTTTGCGAACGAGCTAGAGCGCTTTGGCAAGTCGACTCAGCAGTTCGCGACGCAACGCGAGGTGGCGGGCTTTGTCAGGAAGGTCTTCCCAGAGGAATTCACCAAAGGTCCGCGCGTCGACACTGTGCCCTTTGGCGCCTCGATTACGCTCGATATGCATCACGCGAATGACTCATCTTCGTCGAAGTCGTACGTGTCTCAGATCCCTGGAGCGATTCGCGAGCTGGAGATCGACGGAGCCGGGGCCGGCCTCGATTTGGGACATCTTCTCGACTCTCCAGTGGTCGCGCCGTTGCCGCCGCCCGAGGCAGAGACGGCTGACCAGCGACCTAGCAAAGAGATTCGCGAAGAACCCAAGGCGATCCCGAAGCGCGCTGGCTTCAAGAAGGGGGCGCCTGGCCCGAAGAAGCCTTCCGGCATCGGTTGGAAGTCGGTCGCGATGCTTCTCGTGCTCTTGGTCGGCGGCACCGCGGTGGCGTACGACCAAACCGACATCGTCAAAGATGCGGTTGGGAACATCGAAGACCTGTTCGAAGAAAAGGGTCCACCCGAGGTTGCGGTCGACGACAATCCGCTTCTCCGGGAGCACGGTGCACGCATCTTGGTGGCTTCTTCGCCGCCGGGCGCCAAGGTATTCTTGGACGGCAAGGAGCAGGGCGTGACCCCTGTGGCATTGACGGGGTTGATGCAGGGCGACTATCGCGTACGCGTCGAGGCGCCTGGTTTCGCCTCTTGGGCCACCAAGGTCGAGGTTGCCCACGGCGAGACGGCCGGCGTGACGGCCGGCCTTCTCGGTAAGCAAGGCGGAGCCAAGCCGGGTGCGTTCGGCCGCGTCAGCATCGAAACAACGCCCCCGTCTGACGTCTACATGGCTGGCGATCTGATCGGTCGAACCCCGATGGAGAGGGTCTATGCGCCGATTGGGCGGGTCACGTTCGACTTCGAGCTGCCCGACGGCAGCACGGTCAGCCGGCGCGTCAAGATCAAGTCCGAAGGCGTCGCACGAGCACGATTCGATCTCAACTCGGCCGAGCGCTAGGCACCGGCTTCGTCGCGTAGGCGGACGTAGCTGTCATACCGATCTCGCTCGATCTGAGCCATGTTCAATGCATCGACCACTGCGCATCTGGGCTCGTGGGTATGGCTGCAACTCCGGAACGCGCACTGTTCGCGAAACGCCCCGAACTCGGGGAAGCATCGATCCAGATCCTCGATAGGAAGAGCCCAGGTCCCGAGCTCCCGGATCCCCGGAGTGTCGGCGAGAAAGCCTCCGTCGGCGAGCGCATGTAAAGTGGCAACACGAGTCGTGTGGCGCCCCTTGCCATGGTGGTCGCTGACGCTTGCGACGTTCAGTTCGAGGTCCGGCAAGACGCGATTGATCAGGCTGCTCTTGCCTACGCCTGAGGGTCCGACGAACGCTGAGATCATCCCCTTCAGGACCTCCGTCAACTCGTGCATCCCCTCGCCAGTTCCCGCACTCACCGTGAGAATCGGGTATCCGATAGATTCGTAGGTCTTCTGCCAGCTGGTGTCGCCTGGCTCCCGAAGATCCGACTTGTTCATCACGATCATCGGCCGAACGCCTTGATGCTCAGCGATCACCAGGAAGCGGTCGAGGAGTCGCGTCTTGAGAATCGGTCGTCCGTAGCAGAACGTGATCATCAACTGATCGAGGTTGGCGACGAGCACATCCTCCCTTTTTGGCCCCCGCCCGGGTTGTCGCCTGGAGAAGCGCCTTTCTCTCGGCAACACCTCCACTACCACGAGGCTTTGAGCGTCTGGTCTGGTCAACCGTACCTGGTCGCCGATGACGCAGAGGTCGGTCGTTCGCGGGATGTTCTTGAGCCTACCCCGCATGCGCGCCTGGACGAGGGCTCCGTCGAGCCAGACATCGACGAACCCGGCGGTCGAGCGGACTACGAGACCTTGCATCGTGTCGGGCATGCTCAGCCTTGGCAGTTTGAATCCGGATCGTTGGTTATCAATCCGCGCAGGGAGTCCTGATGTGCGATCCACGCATCGACCACCTCTGCGGGAGCGTCGTGGTCACGCAATGTTTGGATCAGAAGCTGTCGTCTACGATCGAACTGGCCGCCGAAAATGCGGTGCGGGCCGTGAGCTTGATCGAGGG
>CAYZDM010000055.1:0-10315 GCA_964476875.1 uncultured Sandaracinaceae bacterium
AACGATGTCGTTGGCAGGCAAACAACTCTCCGCAGTCGCGGAGGCAGGAGGCGCATGATGTCAGTGGAGGCTGTGCAGACCGATGCCGAAGGCTATCTGTCGAATCGTGATGACTGGTCGGAGGTGCTCGCGGCGGAGTTCGCGACACAGTTCGGCGTAGAACTCAGCGACGAGCACTGGAAGGTGCTCAACGCGGCGCGTGCGATCGAAAACGAGTCGGGCTCGAGCCCCGGACTCCGCAAGATCAGCAAACGCTCGGAAACTCCCATCAAGGCGATCTACAAGCTCTTCCCCGATGGACCAGCAAAGCTCATCGCGAAGATCGCCGGCATTCCCAAACCCAAGTCGTGCCTATAGCGACGCCCGTCAGGAGAGAACAATGACCGATTCAGGAGCACCAAAGAAACGAAGCTTGAGCGTGATTTGCTCCAAGGGGAGCTTCGACATGGCGTACCCTGGGCTAATCCTGGCCAATGCGGCCCGGATGGCAGGCGTGGACGCGCGCCTCTTCTTCACGTTTTGGGGACTCGACATCGTCAACAAGAAGAAGATAGACCACCTGCACTTGAACCTCGTCGGCAACCCCGCCGCGCCAGTTCCGGCGATGATCGCTGGATTGCCCGGCGTCGAAGCGCTGGCGACCGCGCAAATGCGCAAGGAGATGGCGCGCCTCGACATCCCGCCTATCCGGGAGTTCGTCGAAATGCTCGATGACGCGGGCGCCGAGCTCTACGGCTGTCAGATGGCACTCGACATGTTCAAGCTCTCCAAGGACGACCTCGTCCCACAAGTCAAGGACGTGCTCACAGCCATGGACTTCATGGACATGAGCGAAGGCGCTCAGATCATCTTCATCTAGCGCTATTCATCAGTACACCAGCTCGATGTGAATCGTCTGTGGTCCACCGTTATAGTTGAACTTCGCATCGTTGTAGAGAGGCGGTCCGAACCGCTTGTGGGACGCGTTCCGTGATACGCCCCACGGCTCCTTGGCGCTTCCGATGGCATTCGTGTCGAGCTTTCCATTGTTGTTCTTGTCGAGGAAGACGGACGCGGCGTATTCGCCAAGACCCGTGCGCTTGAACACGCACTTGACCGTATCGCTCTCGACATCGACCCAGGTTCGTCGAAGCGCACGGCGATGCTTCCTCGGAAAGCCTTTGTTCTGCCAGAACAGCGCGCACGCCATCTTGCCCTTCGGCTCCTTGATTCCCGTCACCTCGATCGTGAGGGTGTTGTTGGCGGCCGGGTCATTCGGATCGTCCGTGACTTGGGCCTCGGAGGACGAGGTCACGACCCCCAACCCGAGGAGGGCGGTCACGCCGAATCCCGCAACCGCTAACTTAGTCCAATCCATCTATTGCTCCCCGGAATCTCGCTTGCACCGTCGGATCGTCGTCATGTCGAGTTGACGTACTTCTGAGGGAAATGTTTAGACGAGGCACGGATTTTTGCCAAATGACTGGACAACGACCGTCACGGGGACGGTTCGTAGACCTTTTCGCAGGCCAGACCTACGTGACTGGCATCATGTCCAGGCCCAGACTGTGACGGCTGCTTCGGTTCCTAGCTGCGAGTGAAGCATTCGATTTAACTACGGAATGCCGAATTCTTGGCTTTCTTGTTGACAGCACGAACGTTCGTTCTATTATTAGAGCATGGGCAAAGGAGAAGAGACCAAGCGCGCCATTGTCGAGCAAGCACTCGAGCTTGCGAGCACGGTGGGCCTCGACAAGGTGACGATTGGCGCCCTCGCTGGCGCCACCGGCATGTCGAAGAGCGGCCTGTTCGCCCACTTTCGTTCAAAGGAACAGCTTCAGCTCCAAGTGCTAGTGCAGGCGCGGCAGCGATTCATCGACATCGTCATTACACCGGCACTCAAGAAGCCCCGCGGAGAGGCTCGCCTTCGAGCGATTCTCGAGAGCACCCTGAAGCAATGGGAGGACGACCTTCCCGGCGGGTGTATTTTTCATGCGGTTTCCGCCGAGCTAGACGACAAACCGGGCCCCGCCCGAGACTACCTGGTTCAGACGCAGCGCGACTATGCGGAGACGCTGAGGCGTGCGGCGGAGATCGCAGTGGAAGAAGGGCAGTTCCGGAAAGACTTGGACCTCGATCAGTTCGTGTTTGAGCTGAACTCCATCACCGGTGCTTACCATCACTTCGGGCGTCTGTTGGGCGACCCAGACGCAGAGCAACGAGCTCGGAACATGTTCGAAGGACTGCTCGCGCGGTCGCACTAAGGAGAAACGCCATGACTACTCAAACCGCCAACGACTTGATCATTCCACATAATAGCACGAACGTTCGTTCTCATATCTCTGGGCCGGCGTGGCTGAGAACCTCGTTCTCGCTGGGCGGCCTCGTCGCCCCGAGTTTGACGGCCGCCGCGGCGGAATCGCTGTTCTTCAGGACCCGGCGCAACAGCCCACGCCCGGGTGAACGGGAGGTCCTGGAATCGGCCTCGACTTCATCGGTAGCCGACATGAAGACTTGGAGCTGGGGCGAGGGACCGACGGTCCTGCTGGTGCACGGCTGGAATGGCCGAGGAAGCCAACTCGGCGCTTTCGTCGAGCCTTTGGTCGCCAGCGGTTATCGCGTGGTCGCCTTCGACGCGTACGGGCACGGCGAGTCCCCTGGCAACAGCATGTCGATTCCCGAATTGGCGAGCTGCATTCAGCAAGTCGCGGATGGAGTCGGTGGCCTCTACGGCGTCATCGCACATTCGATGGGCGGTGCGGCGACCACGGTTGCGCTCTCCAACGGGCTGACGCTCGAGCGGGCGGTGTTCGTTTCGCCTCCTTCCGATCCGAAGATGTTCCTGAAGGTCTTCAGCGACGCGCTGGGGATACCAGAAGAGGTTCGCACGCGCCTGAAGGGACGCGTCGAGCGCCGGGTCGGGATCACGATGGAGAACATGCGCGCCGACCGAATCGCTTCGTCGATGCACGCTCCACTCCTGGTCGTCCACGACAGAAACGACAAGGAAGTCCCAGTCGATTCCGGGCAACGCATTGCCCAGGCCTGGCCGAACGCTGACCTCATCATCACCGAGGGCCTCGGTCACCAGCGGATCCTCCGATCCGAGCACGTCACCAATGTCGCCGTGAGCTTCATCGACGCAATTCGGCGTCAGAAGAGCGCAGCATAAGAAAGAAAAGGCAGAGCCATGACTACTACAGAAGCAAGAGACATCAATTTCGCAATCAATGTGAGCGCGATCGCAGACGCGATCGAATGGCCGGGTGCGTCCTTCGCGCTGAGCCCGTTCGAAGCCGCCGTAGACACCGTGGTCGCGTTCTACGAGGCGTTCGCGAGTCCGGATCGCGTCATCCTCCGCCACGCACTGAACGGTATCGCGTTTTGAGCGGCCGGTTCGTTTGGGCAGCCGCGTGTCAGGAAGCCGAGTCGGGACCGATGCAGACCGCAATCGTCGATCCACCATTCGTCCCGGCTTCCGGCACCGGCTCACAGGCGTAGTCGGGGCGGCAATCGGGAGTAGAATCGCAGTTGACCAGACATACCCAGCCCGTCTCGAGCTCCGCGCAGGAGGAGTTCTGTGGGCATTGGCCCGAATTGCCGCACGAGATGGTGCACGTGCCCTCGGGGAACCGACTACTCGTCTCGCACAGCCTCTGATCGCACTCGAGGTTGATCAGGCACGGCCCGCCGACGAGAGCGCTGTCATTGCCGGCGGTACCAGCAGGACGACTATCGCCGCATCCGAAGCAGAGCGCGGTGGTGAGCAGCAGCGTGGCAAGATAAACGAATGGCCTCATGGCTCGGGGACGATAGATCAGGCCCGAGCGACGAACCAGCGCCCCGTGTGCCGCTCACGTTACATTCCTGTGAACGGTTCCTGCCTGTCAGCCGTTGTCGCGATACCGTTCGAACGCCGCCACCGCATGACGGAACCGGTCGGGCACACTCACTTTCTCCCGAGTCTTCGGGTCGACGCAAACGCTGGTGACGCTTGCGTTCGCGAGCGTCTCGCCAGCGCTGCTTCGAATCACGAACGTGCTGGTGAAGCTCGAGCTCCCAACAGCCGAGATGCACGTCTCGATATGAATGTCTTCTTCAAACCTGGCGCTGCCGAGGTAGTCGCAGTTCGCATTGACGTAGAACATGTCGGTGCCGCTCTTGACCATCTCCTGCCACGGCATCCCCATCGCCCTCATGTATGCGCTCAGGGCCTCGTCACAGAACACGAAGTAATTGCCGAAGTACACATGACCCTGCATGTCCGTGTCTCGAAACCGAACACGCATCGTGTAAACAAATGGCATCTGCACCCCGCGAGATTACAACAGCAAAGAACAGGAACAACCCGATCCAAAGCGGGCCGGACCCTGACTCTTAACCCCTTGAAAAAGTGGACTGTCCCTTTTTTTAGAGGTGGGCTTTGAAGTGGCGGGTTAGTTCGTTGGTGGCGGCTGTGATGCGGTCGGGGTGGTCGTAGAAGTCGATTTGGCCCTGTGACTCTATCCAGACCTGCTCCTTGAGGCCGCCGAGCGCGGCGAAGAACTTCCTGGCGAGGGGCGGTGCGAGGGCGTTCTCGGAGTGGACCATCACTGTAGGAACCGTGATGTCGTACGCCGCAGCTTGCGCATCCCAGCGCAGCGTCTGCTCACGGGACATCAGAGCAAACTCGTTCAGATAGTTGGGCACGGCTCCACGCGAGGTGCCGTAGTACTCAAACGCCTCGGCGAGAGGCATGGCTACCTCGCCATCGCCTACTGCCGGAATGACCTGGGCCTTTCCGGTGTCTTCGAAGTGCTCACGCGCCGCGACCGCGCGATCGAGGGTCGGTTCGTAGTCGTCGCCCAGCCACTGGCGCTGCTGACCCGCGTCATGAAAAAACCCGGCGACCGCCCCCCAGGCCTTGACGCGATCGTCCCCGGCGACCGCAGGAGCTAGATATCCAGCGCCCGCACAAACGCCGACTGCGCCGATGCGACCGGCGTCGACCTCGGGTCGACTCTCGAGAAAGCCAAACGCCGCCCGGCAGTCATCGACCTTGCGGCCGGGGTGCTCATACTGTCGGGGCGCACCGTCGCTCTCGCCGAAATGCCGGTGGTCGAACGCTAGCGTGACGAAACCATGAGCCGCCATCGCCAAAGCGTACCTGCCAGTGGCCTGCTCCTTGACGCTGGTCATGGGGCCCGCGAACACCAGCGCCGCCGAAGCCTTCGCCCCGAGCGGCACGCGCAGCACCCCGACGACATCGACCGAGTCGACCTCGAAGGTGACCCGTTCTTCATGAATCGTCGGTTGCATTGATCGTTCCTGGATCTACTGAGCTTCCCGTCAAGTGTCGACAGCGAATCAAGACGGGAACAGACCGCGTCCCCTATCGCGGAGGGTCTTCCGGGCGGGGACCTCCGTCCCAAGTGCCGATTCGGTGCAAAGCGAGCGCACCGGCGTCTCCTCGGCCGCCTTCCACTCGCACAGATCCGCAACTCGACCCGAGCCATCGGCGCCAGGCCGAATCCAAACGAACGTCTGTTCTCCGAGACGGATCGTGCATTCTGGGTCGGCAAACGCCTTGGACCAAAAACCGCCGTTGTAGAGCGTGATCGGGCCCACCTGCTCGCACTTGGGCTGGTGAGTGTGACCGAAGACGACGCGGCGCGCGCCTGTGATCTTGAAGATCAGATCCGCGCGTCGTTCTGTCAGCAGCGGCGTCTCGAACACAGTCGGGCGCACCGACGAGGCATACGCAAGGTACGGGAGCATGAACAACAGGGCCGGAACCAGCGCCCACAACGGGCTGATCGGCCACGCGATGTTGATATGAAGCACGACCTGCCACGCAAGAAAGAGCACCACGAGCAGGAAGAAGACTCGGTCTAGCCATAGTTCTCGGGCAATGCGGAATGGGTTGTTGGTCGCGGACGGTACGTGCAGCGCGTTGAGCTTGCGCACCATCGATGGGGTGGCCTGCGAGCGTGTCGCGATCGATCGCACCTTGTCATCGACCAGCAGCGGGTCTCGCATTGGGTGATGCCAGTGCGTTCGAAGCGAGATCCAGAGGGTGGCGTAGGCGCCCCACAACCAAGTCCATATCAACAAGGGCTGCGTTCGAAGCATGTAGCGGAAGAAGAATCGGAGGTATGCCGTCCCACTCATAATGTAGTTCTCGGACTGGTGCGGGTTGAAGTACCCCATGCCGTTGAGCATGTACCTCGCCGCCAAGTCGCCGAACGGAATGCGGACCCTAGGCTCACCGCGGACCTCGATCAGCGGGTCGATGGGATCGCGCACGACGCAGTTGGGGTCGTACTGATGGCCGTGGCTGATGTAGGTGTCGCCACCGCTCAGGTAGAACCAATTGCAGAACACTATGGGGTCATCGTCTTCTTCTTTTCCGATGTTCGACGGGAACTCCGTGCCCAGTGCTTCGCAGATCATCCGCTGCACCGACGGCCAATAGAGTTCGACATCGTGGTTGCCAATGACGAACACCGCGCGATGCCCCCCGGCGATGAACCGACCTAGCGCTTCGAACCATCGAGGGTGATCCTCGATGATTCGCTCGATCTTGAACTGGCTCTTCCACTCTTCGCTCCCGAGCCCACGGGATCGCTCGAGCCAATCCACATGCTGATCAGTGCTAGGAACCGCGGTGACATTATCGAAGTCGAAGATGTCGCCATTCAGCAACAGTTCGATTGGCCCGTCCGCCTTTTCCTGGATGTGGTCGAGGAACGTGGCGAAGTCTTCGTCGAGAAAGAACTCCCTGCGTTTGTACGCCATCCACAGGGGTCGGGCCGGATCCGGCTCCTCGGCCTCCGTGAGGTGCATGTCGGAAACGACGAAGGTGTGCAGGTTCGGTTCCATTCGGCTGACTGCAGTGTGTCAGGCCTGTGGGCTGGACTCCAGGAATCGAATCAGGAGCTTGAAGCCGCTACATGCCGTTTGCGACCTATCACGAGGTGAGCAAGCACCAATAGTGTCAGGCCGGTCGCAAATATAGAGACGTAGAGCGTGCCCAGTCCGGGGCCCGCTTCCGTGAGGAAGTTCGCGATCTGCTTCTTACCCAACATGACGGGCATGAAGGGATCGACCGCGACGGGTGCCCTGGGGTCCAAGTTGTGTCCGAACGTATACAGTTTGTAATACATGCGCCCGAACCCAAATAGGCCCGCATAGGTCGTCATAACCAGAAGGTCGATCATCGTGCTCACCTTGCCGATCACCGCCGTGCGCAGGGCAAAGATGATCATCCCGGCGAACAAGAACGGAATCCAGTCGAGGTCCGAGAGTGCAGCCCGATCGAGCGGCGCCATCCCGATGTAATGGTTCAGGACGTTGATCTCCTGCACGTCGTTGCCGTCGTTGCCGCCGTCCACTTTGTACGAGTAGATGTAGAGGTTGAGTCCCTCGGGATACTGTGGCGCCTGCATGTTGATGTACCACATCGGTGCGGTGAAACTCATCACGATGAAGACCGTGAGCAGTGCGAGCACGACACGCGCCCATGGAAAGATTGGCTCGTCCAGGAACCGATAGAATGCATCCATTGCCTTTGACATCTAGCCTTCTCCTTCTCTAAACAACGTCTCCCCGACGCAATTTCCAAAGCCCACCAAGCCACGCGATCGTTCCGAGTAACATGGGCCAGCCCACTCCCAGCACGTAGAGGCCGGTGCTGCCGATCCGATTCGCGAGGTAGAATCCAACTGGACCCAACACGCTCAGCTCCGGATCCGCGGACGATAGCAGAGCCATTCGAACGCTCTGGACAGGGTTGAGCGCCGCCAATGCGAAGACGACCCTCGGTTCCATCCGCCACTGCAACATCATCCCTGCCAGCGCGAAGTCCATGAGCGCGATGCCGGCCACCCAGATGAGCAACAGGTACATCGTCGCCCTGGCAGAGTTCTGCACAGTGGTCGACACCCACAGGCCGATACCCGAAAACGACCAAATCAGGACGGCGCAAAGCACGATGCAATGCCCAATGAAGCTCCATGCAATTTGCTGGTCGAACGCCACGCGGCCGAAGACCCCCACCGCAGTCATGAGAAGCGCCAGCGGAAGCAGCAGCACGAGAAAACGCACTACCGAAATCGCGCTGAAGAAGGCACCTCGGGAGATCGGCTGGCTGAATAGGAGCTCCAGGGTCCCGTCCTCTCGGGCTTTGTTGACCACTTGGCCGGTCGCGACCAAGGACATCAGCGGTAGAAGCACCAATAGGGCGTGCACGTACGAGACGAGCACCCTACCCGTTCCGGTGAACCCGAATACGGTCGACTCACGCATTCCGACCATCAGGAACACGAACGCAAGCGCGGCGTACACGACGACACAGAACAGCAGCCAGCGCGAACGAAGAACCTCCGCGAGATCGAGCTGGGCGACCGCCCAGAATGACTGCAGCTGACGACTCATGAGCCTCCGTGACCGTGATGCGGGCGGTTCATGACTTGCTCCTTGGCCCACTCGATGTCGTTCGCCTCGGGCGTCTGCTTGGGTACCGCGCGGATACCGTAGCCCATTGGGGAATCGTCGACGGGAAGGAAACCAACTTCAGTCTCGGTGAGCCAAGCGTCTGCTGTGTAGTTCCGGAAATAGAGTGCGTGGACCGCGACGTCGTGGGACTGAAGGTAGTCGAAGAGGCAGCCGGGGTCGTCGAAGTTGAGGACATCCCCATCGGGGGTCTGAAGCTGAGCGGCGAAGCGCGGGTCGCCCACATGCATCTTGCAATGCCCGCAGACCTCGCCGTCCCAAACCACTGGCACCGCCCCTTGGGGTAGCGCCACCTGATTGAGCCGAACGAACGTGAGGACGATCGCCACGAACGCAGCAACGAGCAAGACGCCCTTTGTCACATTTCTAAGCATCGTCCCCTTCTCCTTGGTCTTCGAGCTGCACAGCGTCCGCGTCGCGCACCAATAGGTTCACGATCCCGCCTTGGAGTTCGTTGGAGATTCGTGCGACCAACTCTAGCTTCTCGGACCGCGTCGCGGTGCGGCTCCACCACCCGGCGATCCCCCGTTGGAACCCCATCGTTGCAAGCGCCTCGTTGTCGGCGCCGTTGCGCATCTGTACGTCGATTGTGCTCAACGTCATGCGGTCCAGGTAGTCTTCCGTTGGACCGAAGTACGCGAGTCGCCCTTCCTCGAGCACCATCACCTTGTCGACGAGCGTGCGGATCTCTTCGAGCCGATGCGAGCAGAGGATCAAGGTTGCGTCCTCCGTTCGCTCGGACAACAAATGGAACAGATCTCGACGCGACTGTGTGTCGAGGCTCGCGGTGGGCTCATCGAGCACGTAGAGAGATGCCTGACTCGCGAGCGCGAGTGAGATCAGGGTCTTCTGCTTGGCCCCCCCGGACAGGTTGCAAAACGCCTGTCGCTCTACGGACCGCAAGTCGATTCCGACCTCTTTGCCGCAGGCCGCCACGGCATCTGGAGAGATTTCGCGAACGCGGGTGATCGCTTTGATCACCTCGCCGACCGAGGCGCTGAACTTTGGAGCGATCTGGGGGACGTACGCAATCCGGTCCGCAAGGTCCATTCGGCGCTTCTTCTCTCCGTCGAGCAGCAACTCTCCCTCACACTGAAGGAGCCGCAGGACGATGCGAATCAGAGTCGATTTACCCGAAGCGTTCGGACCGATCAGGCCGATCTTCCCGCCGCTCGGAATCGTGAAGTCAACGCCGCGAAGCGCCTCGACCCGCCCGAATCGTTTCCGAACAGACTTTCCTTCAACGCGCATCGAGCGCCTTCCAGTCCATCTCGCCCATCATGGGGCGCGGATCGATCAGGGTGGTCTGTGGCTCAACCATCGGAAACAGCGAGCTGATGGCATCGAGCAGTTCGAGGGTGATGGCGCCTCGAAAGAACTGTAGCTGCGGGTATGTGCTCTCGAGTTCGGTGCTCAATCGACGGAGCTCGTAGGGGATATCGCCAAATCCGTCGCGATCCATGTCGTACCCGGCGTAGTCGTCGAACGAGTTGCCGTTCCAGTCGACTTCGAGTGCATGGCCCCCGCCTGCGACCTGAAGTTGCGAATGGTTGCTCACGAACTGATTGCCGAGAAACGCGTTCCGTCGCGCGCTCGAGTGCATGAGAATCGCCACGTCCGAATGGAAGAACGCGTTGTTCTGAAAGGTGTTGAAATCGTCGGGCTCGAGCGGTGCGGTGTCCATATAGACGCCTTTGGTGTTGGCGATGAACGCGTTGTGGGTGACCGTCAAGTTGCCCGACTCCTTGATGCCAAGCCCCATACCTCCCGGACCGGAGGACCGAGCCAAGAGGTTGTCGCGGAGCACCAAATTGCGGCTGTACATGATGAAAATCCCAACGAC
>CAYZDM010000056.1:0-10314 GCA_964476875.1 uncultured Sandaracinaceae bacterium
CTTCGCTCATTCCGAACGCGATCGAGGAGTTCCTTCGCATCGAGTCTGTCGTGCAGGGCTTGTCCCGAACGACAACCGAGGACGTCGGGCTCCACGGCACCACGATTCCGGCAGGGAGCAAGGTGCACAATCTCTATGCGTCGGGAAACCGCGACCCCCGTCACTGGGGCGACAATGCGGACGCGCTCGACATCCATCGTGAAATCGACCGCCATCTCTCGTTTGCGCAGGGGCCGCATTTCTGTATCGGTGCCCATGTGGCCCGTTTGATGGTGCGTACCTATTTCGAGGAAATGGGTTCCCGAATCGGCGAAAACTTCGAGATCGATTGGGACAACGCTGAACGGCGCAACTCCGCGTTCACGCGTGGCTTCACCAAGATACCGATGCACATCAAAGCATGAGCGCGATCCGAGTACGGTTTGAGCCAGCGGGCTTGGAGGTCGACGCCCAGCCGGGTGAGGCGATTATGGACATCACCGACGCAAACCCTGCGGCGGACGTCCCATACTCTTGTCGCGCTGCCACCTGCGGAACTTGCAGGGTCGAAGTGCTAGAGGGGGGCGAAGCGCTCTCAACCGCAGATGAGTTCGAGCTAGAAGTCCTCGACATCTTCGGCGATACCCCAGACAAGGTCCGCCTCTGCTGCCAAGCGAAACTACTCGGCGGTGAAGCCACCAAAGTCACCCTCAGAGTCTGCGAAGACTAAAAAGGGGACAGTCCCCTTTTCTAGAAGGCGGCTTTTAGGGCTAGGTTGATGCCGAAGTCGTTGATTGTGACGGCGACGACGTTGAGCTGGCCTGGGGCGCTGGCGGGGTTGGGGAAGGTTGATGGGAACCTCAGCCCCGCGATTTTTCCGGACCCGTGGGCGTACCGGAGGGCTACTGCGAAGGCGAGGTAGGAGCCGTCACCCTCGTTCTTTGGGGGCTCCGGGCGGTTGGCGAAGTCGATGCCCAAGGTGAACCCGTAGAAATCGATCTGGCTCTCCGAGAACGCCGAAGGGGCGTGCTCCGCACTGAAGTCGGTGAAGAAACCTGCGCCGAGCTTGAAGCGCTCCGTCAATCGGAACACGCCACCGACGCGAGCGTTGGCGGTAGTCTTCCAATCGATGCCGAGGGCGGGAGAGTTCAACGGGAATGACAACACCATATCTGCCTCCACCCAACCCCACTTTCCTAAGAACGCAGCTCCCAAGCGCGTCAGCCCTGTTTCGACCCCCGCCCATCCCGCGCTGAGATCGTCGACCTGAGTGCCCTGGAACTGCGGCGGCCCGCCCGGCGGTGACAGCGAGCGTGTCGCCGTAGTTTCGTTGTCGAGGTAGACCAAGTAGCTTGGGGTGGCCGCCATCCAACCGATTCGAAGCTGTTTGATCGGAGCCCACTGCACCCCCACCTTCATTTGGAGCCCGCCGCCAGCGACGCTTTGGTTGAACGCGGTGTTGAAGGTTCCGCCCGCGCCCATGGCATACGCGCCCGTTACGATCTCGGTAAGTTTCCTGGATGCGATGACGATGTCGAGCCCTCCGCCTAGCAGGAACTTCTCGCTTTTCTTCCACGCGAGTGTCCCGCTCAAGTGATAGAGGGACTTCGACTCATCGGCGCTGGCGAAGAACTCCGAAGGCTCGGCCGCGCCGTCCGCCGTCGCGACCTGGTCCTGCACGAACCGGTTGAGAGAACGGGAGAAAAAGAAGCCGAATCCCCAACGGAGCGCGGGTCGCGGAGCGGCCACGAAGGTGAGCGCCCGAGGAATTGCCTGGATCGCCGAGTACGACCCTTCACTCTGTTCTCCGCTCTCTATCGAAAGTGAGCCCGGAGCGCTCGCGATGCTGTACGACAGGACCGCCCCCGTCAGGTCGACAGACCTGCTGTCCAGCCGCGCGACCCCTGCCGGGTTGAACCACATTGCACCGCCGGTGTGAACGTTCGCTACCACCGCGCCGCCGGTCAGCGCCACGTCAGCTCCAGCCACGACGTCTTGGCTGTTCTGCGCGCGGGCGAGGCCCGGCGCGATCAACACCGCAAAGATCACCAACCCCACGCTGCGAAGCATCGCGCCGATACTAGCCTGAAAACCCAATAATGGAACGATTGTGACCAGCGTCGCGCCTTCAGGCGGCAGGCCCGAGAATGACGACAGGAATGACCCGGTCGGTCCAGGTCTCGTAGCTCGCGAAGTCGGCGTAGTGCGCGACGAGCTTGGGCCATAGTCGCCCGCGTTCTTCAGGGGTTGCCGTGCGCGCCTTCATTTTCATCTTTCGACGCATGATCTGCACTTCGCACTCTGGGTTGGCTTGAAGGTTCCTATACCAAAGCGGGTCCTTGGGCAGGCCCCCTTGGGAGCCAACGACGATCACGTTGTCGTCGTCTTCAATGAACAACAGCGGGGCAATCCTCGGCTGCCCGCTCTTGCGTCCGATCGTAGTCAGCAGCAACACCGGGACCCCCCACGGAAACGCCGCTCCCACACGCCACTTCGAACCGAGAAGCCCCCCAGTCCAACGGTAGATCGCGACGTTAGCCTTGGACATGGTCTTGATGATGCTGCCCACGTAGGGCTTATCGAGTCCGTCGGGCTTCGGCCTAATCTTCACGCTATCGGTCGTCATGCACGGACCCTAGCGCGAGGTTAGGTCCCAAGCAGGCCAGCGCAGACGCTGGTGACGCTCGCGTTCGGCTACCGTCTACCGGCGCGCTGCAAGACCGTCAGATACACCCGATCGATGGTTCGCAGTGGAAGCCTTTCGAGGGTTGAACGCAGGCGGTCTGCCTTGACCGAATAGACGGGCTTGGGGCGTTTGGAGGTGAGGGCGCTTTCGACCACTTGTGCGAGGATGTCGGGATCGTGGGCTGAATTGATCTGCTTGGCAGCCAGTCCCTTGAGCGTGCGAATCACGGACGCGAACTTCGTGGTCTCGTTCTCGGCTTGCGTGAACGCGCGCTCGATGCCCTCGACCATGTCCGTGCGAAATGGCCCGGGCTGAATAGTGATGACCTTGACCCCCAGGAGCGCGAGCTCTCTTCGTAAAGCAGTGGAGTAGGCCTCGATGGCGTACTTACTCATCGAGTACGGACCGTTGAACGGCGCGGCGCTCTGCCAGCCTGTTTCCGAGCTGATGTTGACGATGCGGCCCTTCGAGGCTTCCACCAGGGGAAAGAAGATCTTGTTGACGCGGAACGTCCCCATCACGTTGATGTCCAGAATGCGAGCGAGACGTTCTTCCGGCATGTCGGTCAGGGAGCCGAGGCCCATGACGCCGGCAAAATTGACCACCCCATCGAGGTGGTCGGTCTGGCTCACGATGGCGTTGTAGGCGCTCTCGAGGCTCTCCCTGTCCGTCACGTCCATGACGATCGGGACGACGTCTGGATCATGCATCGAGCTACGAAGCACGTCCGTGTTGATGTCGGCGGCGAACACTTTCCAGCCGTCCGCGACCAGCCGTTCCACCGTCGCGTGCCCGAGACCCCCTCCGGCACCAGTGACGAGCGCTGTCCGTTTCTCCATACGTTTCCTATAGGCCGCGCGCGCCGCGATTCAACGCGCCCGCGGGTGAGAAAAAAGGGACTGCCCCCTTTTTTAACGGCTTAAGCTTTGGGGATGCTCGATGAAGCAGATGAGGAAGTTCTTCTTCCATCTCCAAATCCCGCTCACTCGCCGCAGTCACCGCTGTCTCCGGCTTTCGTCAATCCAAATGCCGATGGGTTGCCTGGTCGCTATGGTTCAGTTTACGCCGCGGGCCTGATCGCCCCAGAACTGTTTGCGCAGCGCCTTCTTGTCGGGCTTGCCGAGCGGCGAGAGCGGGATCGAGGTCACGAAGTCGATTGACTTAGGTGACTGGACCGCACCCTTGGCTTCCTTGACGGCGGCCTTGAGCTCCGCTGCGAGCGCGTCGTTGCCTTCGTGGCCGGGTCTTAGGATGACGACGGCCTTGACCGCCTCGCCCCACTTCTCTTCGGGCACACCAACGACCGCCACCTGCGCGACCGCTGGATGCGCCGAGATCACATCTTCGATTTCGCGGGGGAAGACGTTGAACCCGCCGGTCACGATCATGTCTTTCTTGCGGTCGACGATGTGAAGGAAGCCCTCGTCATCGAACCGACCGACGTCACCGGTGTGAAGCCAACCTCCGGCGAGCGCCTCGGCCGTCTGTTCCGGCAGTCCGTGATAGCCTTCCATCACCAGAGGCGCGCGAACGCAGATCTCTCCCGCTTCGCCCTCCGCAGCCGGTTGATTGTCATCGTCGAGAAGCGCGAGGTGCACCCAGGGACTCGGCCGCCCACAAGATGCGAACCGCTCGGGCTTCGACAAATCGTGGTCTGCCTTCTTCAAGTGCGTGAGCGCCATCGGGGCCTCCGATTGCCCGAAGCACTGGAAAAAGATCTGGCCCCATTTCTCGACACCTTCCTTGAGGCGCGCCGGGCTCATCGGGGACGCACCGTAGAAGAGCGTCTCGAGGCTCGACAGATCTGCAGTTGCCGCGCGCGGGTGATCGAGCAGTGGGTAGATCATGACGGGCACTAAGAACGTCGACGTAATCTTGTGCTTCTCGATCGCATCGAAGAACAGATCCGGTGTGAAGCCCTGTAGAGCCACAAATGCGCCGCCGCTCTGCAATGTCGGTACGACGAAGGCGGCCGCAGCATGCGAAAGCGGTGTCGCGATCAAGAATCGGACCTCTTCCGGCCACTCCCACTCGGCCATCTGAACCATCGTCATGTAGGCCGCCGCGCGGTACGGTTGACGCACGCCTTTGGGCCGCCCCGTCGTACCGCCCGTGTAGACGATCGTGTTGAGGTCGTTCGGTCCAATGTCCGGCGCAACGAGTGGCTTCGGATCGAAGGTCGCCGCGAGCGCGTTGAGGTCCTCGCCCACGTCGGTCGGCCCGAATGCCAACAAATGTTTCAATCCGGGAACTCTCTCTTTGAGTTCCGCCGCACGCGGACCGAACACCGTTGGGTCAAACACCAAAGTCTCAATCTCCGCGTCCTCGAGCACGTACGCCTGGTCCTCGGCAGAGCCGAGCGGGTGAAGTGGGGTGTTGCACGATCCAACCACCATGTTGGCGCAGAGGTTGTAGAGCACTTCCGGACGATTCGCGGACAGGACGGCAGTGCGCGAACCTTTCTCGATGCCCTTGGCTTGGTAGGCCTGCGCGAAGCGACTCGTGTGCGCGCGAACCTCGGCGTACGTGATCGTTGCGTCGCCAAGAAACAAGAACGGGCGCTCGTCGTAGCGATTGAGCCCGTCGATGATCAGGTGCGGCAGCAGGGGCATGTCGAAAAGGCGTTCGTTGGTCATTGCGAGGTCCTTTGTGCGCGATCTTCGTTGTCGTTGTCCTCGGGCGGAAAACGTCGGAGGAGGAATTCTTTGACGGTGTCTGTGAATACGTCGTTTCGGTCGCCAGCGACCATGTGATGGGCGTCGGCGAGGTCCACGTACTCTGCGTGCGGCACCATCTCGAGGAACTCGGCGGCGGTTTCCGCCGAAACCAGATCACTCAACCGCCCCCGGATCAGAAGCGTGGGAATATCGAGATGGCGGACGTCTTGCAGTCGTTCCTTCAGGACGCGGTCATCTTCCTCGGTGTACTGACCGGGCTCCCAGGTCTTCAGCATCTTGGGATCCCAATGCCAGTAGTACCGGCCGTCATCCATGCGCCTCAGGTTCTTGGCGAGACCAGACAGGTCCTTCGGTCGCTTCCTGTGTGGCAAGTATCGAGAGATCGAGTCCGCGACTTCGTCCAGCGAAGCGAAGCCGGCGGTGCCACCCCTCATGAAGCCAATGATCCGGTCTACGCCATCGGTCTCCATCCGTGGCGTCACGTCTACCAGAACAACGCCTTTGGCAATCGACTGCTCCTGCTCGGTTTCGGCAAGGAGCGACGCGATTCCGCCAAGGGAAGCGCCGACCAAGATCGGTGTCTGGTCGAGCTGGACGAGGACGTGCTGCAGATCCTCGACAAAGTGAAACACACGGTACTCCCCTTCGTCAGCCCAGCTGCTCTCGCCGTGCCCACGGTGGTCCATGCAAATCGTATAGAACCCGTACTTGGCTAGCGACTCCGCCGTGTTGCCCCATGCGTGTCGGGTCTGCCCTCCACCGTGGAGAAAGAGCACGGGTTGGTGGGTGGGGTCTCCGTGGACATCCGCGGCGATCGATATTCCGTTCGGCAGATCGAAACGAACGGAGGGAGCAGGCGGTGCGAACGAGTCCGACATCATCTTCTCAGGAGGCTGGCCCCGCGCTCGGCCACGCGCAGATCGGGTGTTCGTCGGTCAGCATGTCGACGACGCGGTGCGCGATGCAACCAGGCAATTTCGTCGAGAAGGACTGAACCCCTGAGGTGAGGAACAAGAGAATGGCGGGTGTCACCATTCCCACAAGCATCATGCGTGCAAACACGATGCGAGAAGCCGAAGCATCGGCGGCTACCTCTCGGAGGCGCACGTCGATGATCTCCTGTGAGCGCGCAAGCGTCTCGTTGACGACGTCGGCCGGTGTGTTCTGGCGGGGACCGAACATGATTCCCAACAGGAACTTCGCAGTGGTCGGCCGTTTGGTCATGTTGGTCAGCACGAACTTCACGAAGCGCTGGCAGACTTCGAACGAGCTTCTCGCAAGAGCCAAGTCCGTCTCGAGCTCATCGCAGTAGGTGGCGTGCCGTTCGTCGATCAACTCGACCAGGAGGTTCTCTTTGCTCCCAAAGAAGTGATAGAGGCTGGGCGCCGATGTCTCCGCCGCGCCTACGATGTCGCGAACACTCGTCGCTGCGAACCCACGCTCCGCAAACAGGCGCTCCGCCGCTCCGAGGATGACCTCTCGCGTTCCGGTACTGCGCTCTGCTGCGTCGGTTCGAGCCATCACGACCCCTGAAACACTGGCTTTCGCTTCTCCATGAACGCCGTTGGTCCCTCGATGGCGTCCTTGGTCTTGAACACCGGTTGACCGATCTCGAGTGACCGTGCGAGGGCCTCGTTGGCTGGCACGCCGTCATTCTCAATGAGCGATTGCTTCACTGCGCGGACCGCAACGGGACCATTGGCGGCCACTCGTTCGCCGATCTCGATGGCCTTGTCCAGTGCCTGTCCCTTCGGCACGACGTGTCCGATCAGCCCGTAGTGCAACGCCTCTTCTGCCGATAGCCGCCGCCCGGCGAGCAACATCTCTGCCGCGATCGTGTAGGGGATCTGTCGCCGCAATCGCACGCTAGAGCCGCCTAACGGAAACAAGCCCAACTGGACTTCGGTCACGCCGAACACCGCCCCTTCGCCGGCGACCCGAATGTCCGTCCCTTGTAGAATCTCCGTGCCTCCCGCCAGTGCGTATCCTTCGACCGCGGCGAGCAATGGCTTCTGGGTCAGATAGTGCCTGAGAAGGGCCTTCCAATGGGTGTCCGGATTCTCTTTCATCCGGTTCAGCCATTTGTCATCCGCGTCCCACTTGCCCGACTTCATCGACCCGAGGTCGCTACCGGCGCAAAACACACCACCGGTGCCGGTCAGAATGATGGCGCGAACATCGTCGTCCGCATCGGCCTCGTCCCAGGCGTCTGCCATTCGCACCAACATCTCGATGCTCAGCGCGTTCCGTTTCTCCGGTCGATTGAAGGTGCAAATCGCGAGGTGACCGCGCTTCTCATAGAGAAAATGGGGCTCAGACATCTGACTGCTCTCCGTCGGGGTTTCGAGTTGCAAAGCTATAACGAACGTTACATACAACGTCAAGCATGTCTAACGAGGCGTTCGATTACATCGTCGTGGGCGGGGGTTCCGCAGGTTGCCTATTGGCCAATCGATTGTCGGCCGATTCGAGTCTCAGCGTCCTGCTCCTCGAAGCCGGCGGCAACGACAA
The DNA here is from genome assembly GCA_964476875.1 of uncultured Sandaracinaceae bacterium. Classification (GTDB taxonomy): domain Bacteria; phylum Myxococcota_A; class Polyangia; order Polyangiales; family Houyiibacteriaceae; genus SG8-38. The sequence goes on from CAYZDM010000056.1 coordinate 7,855, forward strand.
CAGCCCAATGATCAAGATGCCCATCGGCTTCACCCAGCTGATGTACGACGAGAAGGTCACCAACCTATACAAGACCGAACCGGAACCGCAGCTGAACGGCCGTGAAGTCAGCGTCGTCCGCGGGCGTGTCATCGGTGGTTGCAGCTCGATCAACGGAATGATCTACACTCGCGGTCAACGCGAGGACTACGACGATTGGGCCGCGCTTCCGGGATGTAAGGGTTGGTCCTACGACGATCTGCTTCCCTACTTCAAACGCCCCGAGAACTTCGAACTCGCAACCGACAATCGCTACCACGGCAACGACGGCGAACTGAACGTGACCAACGTCGCGATGAAGTATCCGATCAGTGAAGCGTATATCCAGGCCGCCGAAAGCCTCGGCATCAAGCGTCTGGATGACATCAACACGGAGTCGCCGCACGGCATTGGCTACATGCAGGTGACCATGAAGGACGGACGTCGCTGGAGCTCCGCGGATGCGTTTCTCAGCTCCGAGGTGCGGCGGCGCCCGAATCTCACCATCACTTTGAAAGCCGCCGCGAGACGCGTTCTTTTGGAAGGTCGGCGGGTCGTGGGCGTGGAGTACGAAGACGCGAAGGGAAGGGTGCATCAGGCCCACGCGACGCGCGAAGTCGTACTGGCCGCGGGGGCGTATAACTCGCCGCCGCTCCTCGAAATGTCAGGGATCGGCCGACGCGACGTCCTCGCCGAGCTCGGCGTCGAAGTTCTTCACGAGCTCGCGGGCGTGGGCGAAAACCTTCAGGACCATCTTCAGCTCTGGGTCCAACACGGCGTCCAAACCAAGCAGGTCCTATCGGAAGACGGAAAGTTCCCGCGGGTGGTGCTCAACGTTCTGCGGTACTTGTTCACCAAGACGGGCCCGCTTGCCTTTCCCGCCGCGAACGTGGGGGCCTTCATCAGCGCCGAGTCCGGGGGCCGGCCGATCTTTCAACTTCACTTCACACCGGGAGCCGGGGGAATGGATGAGAACGGCAAGATGGTGGGCACACCCGAGCCCGGCGTGAACTCGACGGTCTGCGTCATTCGCCCAACGTCTCGAGGCAGCGTCCACGCGACGGGCCTCAACCCGAAGGACGCCCCGAAGATTCAGCACAACTACTTGTCGACGGAGCGCGACCGCCAACTGAGCATCGAGGGCTTCAAGCTTCAACGGCGCATCTACGACGCGCCGCCTTTCCGCGAACATGCGACAGAGGAGTTGGTTCCCGGCGCCTCCGTGCAGACCGACGAAGAGATTCTCGAGTTCTGGCGAAGCGACTCCATGAGTACCTATCACCCCATTGGAACCGCCAAGATGGGGCCGGCCGACGACCCGGAAGCGGTCGTCGATGAGCAACTTCGCGTTCACGGTCTCGAAGGTCTTCGTATCGTCGATGCGTCGATCTTTCCGCTCATTCCCTCGGGCAACACCCATGCCCCCGTCGTGGCCGTTGCGGATCGCGCAGCGGACTTGATCCTCGGGCGATCCGTGCTTCAACCGACATCCTAGTGTCTACTATCCAACCACTCGAAGACCTCGGACCCTGCCTAGTCACCGGCGCCGCCGGATTCCTCGGAAGCCATTTGGTCCGGGGTCTCTTGGCCCAAGGCCATTCGGTTCGAGCCGTCATTCGAAACACGCCCCTTGAGCTCGAGCACCCGAAACTAGAGATTGTCCGGGGCGAAATCGAAGACGCTGACCGTATGGTCGAGGTCTGCGATGGCGTCGATACTGTGTTTCACACCGCGGCTCACCTCGCGTTGCTAGGCGGAAGCGCGGCGTCGAAGGCGTATCGCAAAGCCGCGTACGACGCGAACGTTGAGGGTGTTGAGAACCTGATCAGGGCGAGCCTCACCTGCGGCGTCCGGCGCTTTGTCCACACCAGCTCGATCGACGTCTGTTTCAATTCCGAAGTGAACGTCGAGATGGACGAAGGCACGCCCTACGCGACCAACATGAGTTGTCTCTATACCGAGACGAAGATCGAGGGTGAGAAGCGGGTGCTTGCCGCCAACGGACGGGACGGCTTGCTCACGACCGCCCTTCGTCCGGACGGCATCTATGGGCCCGGCAACAACATCATGCTGGACGAGATGTTCGAGCAGGTGACCAAAGGTCGGCTTGTCGCGACCATCGGATTCCCGGGAGCCCTCCACGACCACATCTACGTCGACAACCTCGTGCACGCGGAGATCCTCGCCGCCCAACACTTGGTCCCGGGAGGCGCCGTATGCGGCCGGGCCTATTTCGTCACCGACAACCATCCCATGCACCTGTTCGAGTTCATGCGGCCTTTAATTGAGGGCATCGGCTACAGGATCCCGAAGCTCAACATCCCCTACCGGCCGGTCATCGGCTTCCTTCGATTGTGGCAGTATCTCCACTTCCGGATCGGGTTTCCTGCTCCATTTTTCTCGCCTCACGAGATTCGAAAACTCGCGATCTCACACAGTGCG
>CAYZDM010000057.1:0-10288 GCA_964476875.1 uncultured Sandaracinaceae bacterium
AGGCCGCGTCGAGAGCGCCGCGCCCGACGGCCTCACTATGTCCCAGTCTCCGCTCGAGCGCGCTGACGCGAAACTCCGGGTCGTCGCCTGGTGCCAGCGCCTCGTCGATGACGATCGCAGCGTCCGGGTGTGTCTCGGCGAGCGCCTGGGCTTCTTGGGCAAGCAGGAAGAGGTCATCCGCGGCGTCTGGACCCTGGGCGATGCCCTGGGCGCGCAAACCTTGAAGCAGCGCCCCGGCGCGCAAGCCGCTCGTCGGGGCCAGAGAGGCCAGTTGAAGCCAAGCGTCGCTCGCGAGTGTGCCCTCTCCACGGAGTGACGCGCGTAGGGCTCCGTAGGCCGCGCCGAACCCGCCCGGAGGGCCGGAAGGCTCGTCATCTGCGTCGGCAAGGACTTCTTCCGCGGCCGTGCGTTGATCGGAATTTGTGAGGCGGTTGGGTGTCGACAGCAACGCGACAGCAGCCGCCAGTGCCGTAGTCGGGTGCTCCAGAGCTCTCTCATAGCTCGCGCTTGCATCCGCATCGTCGATCGATCCGAGCGCGTCGCCCCGAAGCAATGCAAAGAGCTCCGGAACGCCGCCGTCGAGATCGGTATCGGCTAGATGCGAATAGGCCCGCATCCTGGCATGGGGATCGTCCTGGCGTCGGGCGATGTCGAGGAGGGCGAGGGCGGCTGAAACGGAACCTGGCGCTTCGAGAAGTGCCTGCTCGTAGGCGTGTCGCGCCGCGGTCAGGTTGCCCCGTCGCTCGGCCGTTGCCCCGGCGAGGAGAAGCGAGAGCTCGCCCAGTGCGGCGCTCGACTCGCTTTGAGACCGCTCGCGGGCCAACGACACGACGTCCTCGGGGCGGCCGCCTTCCCGGAGAACGCCATCGAGCAAGGTAATCACGTAGCGGTCGTCCGGTGCGGCCTGCAATGCGTCCCGAAGCACCCGTTCGGCAGCGTCCCAGTCGCGGTTCCGAGCGTACGCTTGTCCGGCGGCACACAAGTGACCGAGCTGGGCGTCTCCGGTGGTGAGCCCCGCAATCGATTCGTGGGCTTGCGCCAGCAGGCTCGAGTTTCCGGCCCATGCGGCTTGCGCCCGGGCTACGTGGGGCGCCCAGGTCTCGTTGTTCGGGTCCTGAATTGCATCATGCAGCAACGATTGCGCATCCGGACTCGCCGCGAGCGCGTTCTGAGTCACGTCGTATCTCGTGAAGGCGAGCGTCGCGCTTTCCGATGCCGCAATGTCGCATTGCATCAGCGCCTCGCATCGTTCGAGAATCCCGCCAGTATCCTTGGCGGCGAGGGCCGCGCCGAGCGCTTCGCGAACGATGCGTTCCTTGGAAGCCGTGGCGCTTCCGCAAGCCCGTGCATAGAGCGTTTGCGCTTCGACCGAGGAGGCTGGATTCGTGGCGGCCAGCTGCGCCGCATGCCAATCGAGCCGGGCGCACGCCTCCCCTTCGGCTGCCTCCGCGCGCGCGGCCATTCGTCGGGATCGCTCGTCGCGTGCGGCCGCGTCACCACTGCGGATCAAGGCCATGTCCAGCGCCGCCTGGGCGTATTCGGAGTCCGGAAACCGAGTGGCGGCGTCACGCAAGATGTCCAGTGCCTGCCGCAGGTCGTCGCTCGACAGCGCGCGCCGCAACTCGTGGGCGACGAAGGCGGGATCCTCCGGGGCTTCGGATTCAAACCAAGCGGAGGCGCGTTCCAAGGCGGCCGGGTCATCGCGGCGTTCGTCGATGCGCAATGCCTGAAGGCGAGTTGCGGGGTGGTCGGGGAACAGGCGCAACGCCGACTGCATGTATTCGGCAGCCGCATCGAAGTCCCCGAGCTGCGTCGCACTGCAGGTCGCGGCTTGCCGCCACAAGAGCGCGGCCAATGGAAGCTGTTCGTCCTCGGGGACTGACAGGCTCAAGGCGTCTGGTGGCTCGTCGGCATGCTGCGCGGCTTCGAGTAGGCGAGCCATCGACGTCGCGGCATGGAGCAGGGCGCTCCAGCGCTCGTGCTCCATCGCGATCCGGCGTTGTAGTGACCTGGCTGCCCAGGCGAGCGCATTCGAGTCGCAAGCATTTTCCAGCGCGGCGATCGCTTCGTCCGGCTGCTCGGCATCGATGTCGCTGAGCGCCACGTCGATCCAAAGAGCGGCTCGCAGACTCGGTTCGGTCGCGTGCTCGGCTTGGGCTCGCAAGGCGTGTCGAAGTGCGGACTGATCGCCGCGAGCTTCCGCAAGCCATTCGAGGAGCAGGGCGGGCACGACCGGTGCAGGGGATTGCGAGATCGCGTCCTTCAGAATGGGTGCCCACTCCTCCGACCGCATTGCCAGGTCGATGAGCGCCGCGCCACGAATCGATGGGTTCGTGGCAGAAGCCGACTGCTCCGAGCTGAGAGCGGTTAGGTCCTGGTCGCCGTTCCTGCGTTCGGCGATTCGCAGTTGCGCAATGAGGGCCGGCTCGAACCCCGGAGCGGCGGCATGCGCTTGCTCGTAGTGAGCCATCGCATCGGGCACGCGTTCGAGCTCCTGCTCGTAGAGCGCGCCCATTTGGTAGAGGATGGCCGCCCTGTTGGCCGGCTCCGCCTCGGCGTCGAGCTCACGGCGAAGGTTGGCGATTCGAAGCTCGACCAAATCGAGCTTGCGCGCGGGCCCTGGTGGGCGCGGTGGCGGCTTTCCCATCATCGGCCCCCCCCCGGTTATGTGAGTGTCCAGCCGCCGTCGATGACCATGACATCCCCCGTCACGTAATCTGATTCGTCAGAAGCCAAGAAGACCGCGCCGCCCGCGATGTCCCGCGGCTGACCCACACGTCCCGCCGCGGTCCGCTGGACGATGCTCGATCGAATGGAATCGTTGTCGACCAACACCTGCGCGAATTTTGTTTCAATCAATCCTGGAGCGATCGCGTTGACACGAATGCCTGCGCCACCGAGCTCCATGGCCAAGGTTTTCGTCATGGAGATCACGGCCGCTTTGGTCATGGCGTATACGCCCTGCATGGGCGCGGCCATCGTCCCGACGACGCTCGCGACGTTGACGATAGACCCCTTGGCCTTTCGTTGCTGGAGGTGGCCGGCGACGAGTTGGATCATCCCGAAGTAGCCCTTCACGTTGACCTCGAAGGTCTTGTCCCAGGCGCCCCCGTCGATCGTGAGCATCGGACCGAAGTGTGGGTTGGTCGCCGCGTTGTTCACCAAGATGTCGACCTTGCCATAGGCTCCCAACGCCTCGGCGAGCATGGCCTCGCGTTGGCTTGAATGGCCCATGTGGCACGCGATCGGCATCGCCTCGCCGCCATTGCCGCGAATTTCGTCGGCCACGGCCTGGAGCCCCTCGATTTTGCGGGACACGAGAACGACCTTGGCTCCTTCTTCAGCCATGTAGCTTGCGATGGCCGCACCGATTCCTCGGCTTGCCCCTGTGACGATCGCCACCTTATCTCGTAGCCGCTCACCCATCTTCGCCCCTCCTCGGTCTGACACGTATAGCGCCCTGCGGGGTGGTTTTGCCAGCGCCTTCTGCACTGGACTTGCGCCGTCCGGGTCCTGAGCAAGACTGGGCCGTTCCTCGTTTCGCCGAAGAGGTTGCCCTGACGCTGTTCTACGCCATTGCCGCCGTCATCGTGGGATTCATCGCCGTGGTCTGGGGAGCGGATCGTTTCGTGTACGGAGCGGCAGGGCTAGCGAGCAACCTGGGTGTCAGTCGGCTGGTCATCGGGCTCACGATCGTATCGTTCGGGACTTCGGCGCCCGAGATGTTGGTGTCCGGTATGGCAGCCGCCGCAGGCAGTCGCGAGATGGGCATCGGCAACGCCATCGGCTCGAACATCACCAACATCACATTGGTGCTCGGCGCCGCCGCACTGGTCGAACCGCTTCGCGTTCATTCTCGTCTACTGATGCGGGAAATTCCTGTGCTCTTCTTGAGCATGTCGGTCGCTTGGTTCTTCTTGTTGGACGGCGAGCTCAGTCGGACGGAGGGCGTCATTCTGCTTCTGGGGATGTTCGTCCTGATCGGCTGGATCGCCGCACAGGGTCGCAAGCAGCGGGTAGCGGACTCAGGCGTTCCGGCCCTGGCCGCCGCCAATGGCGATATTCCCGAATCGCTCATCACTTCGAAGGCCGTGCTGGTTCTATCCTTCGGCCTGATCGTTCTTCTGGCTGGCTCGCGCGCACTGGTGTGGGGCGCGGTGGGGATCGCGCACGACCTCGGTGTTAGCGAGCTCGTGATCGGTCTCTCCGTGGTGGCGCTCGGGACGAGCCTTCCCGAGCTGGCCGCTTCAGTCGCTGCGGCTCGGCGTGGAGAGGACGACATCGCCGTTGGCAATGTCGTGGGCTCCAACATGTTCAACTTGTTGGGTGTCTTGGCGCTGCCCGGGATCATCGCCCCGGGGGCCGTTAGTCGCACCATCGTCACGCGAGATTTTCCGATCATGGTCGGCGTGACGCTCTTGCTGCTACTGATGGCTGCGAATAAGCAAAATCACATCGGACGCAAACGAGGAGCGACGCTCATCCTCGTCTTCATTGGCTACTTCGTGATGCTGTTTCTCACCCCGTCGGTGGCCGACTCGCTTCACTAGCTCTCGCGGCGCCAGATCAGGCTCATGTTGTTGGCTGGCATTCCGACTTCCTCCTCTAGTGCGAAGCCCGTTCGCACTCCCAGCTCGAGAAGCTCATCGATGTCACGAACGCCCCACTGCGCGTTGCGAGAACGAAGGCTCTCGTCAAACGCTGCGTTGCTCGGCGAGGTGTGCTCGCCGTGGCGACGATAGGGGCCGTAGGTGATGAGGGGAGCCCCGCTCGCCAGCAATTTGCTGGCGCCGTCGAACAAAGCCTCCGTAGATTCCCAGGGCGAGATGTGAATCATGTTGATGCATACCACCGCGCCCGCGCGGGCGATTGGCCATGGTGGCGATCGTACGTCGAGCTCGAGCGGGGGGCGGAGATTCTCCCGGGCTGTCTCGTCGACCCAGGCGCGAATGCTTCGCAGCGCCTCATGAGACGCATCGGTCGGCTGCCATTGAACCGACGGCAGGTGGTCGGAAAAGAAGACCGCGTGCTGGCCTGTCCCGCTCGCCACTTCGAGGACGAGACCGGCAGGCGGGAGCACGCGCCGCAGCACCTCGAGGATTGGTTGTCGATTGCGCTCAGCCGCAGGCGCGAAACCCTTTGCCATTGAGAAGGCATAGCCCATAAGTTCCCGTCATCGAACCAAAGCGTCGTGATTGGTGGGGACGGGCGGCCTGGGGGCTGGTCGTTGCGGTGTGCCTGCTCGCGCCTTGGCTCACCCGGGTGTTGCTCCTGCAGGAGAAGGGGCTGGCCATTGCTGCTGCCGACCTGCGTGGTTTCCTCGCGGATGCATCGGTCGCGTTGTCGATCGTGGGCATCGTCGGATTCCTCCTCGCGACTCAGCGTTGGTGGGGCCGTGCGATTGGAATGGCGTTCGTGTTGCTCCTGGTGTGGACGAGCTTCGGCATGTACGAGTTCATCTCCGTCTTCGACTCGCTCTACGCTTTGAGCCACGCGGGCTTTCTCGCCGATTCCACGTTCATTGGCGGGTCGGTTCGTCACCTCGGCCACCCCTGGCTTCTCGCATTGGTGACAGCCCTCGCGATCACGGCGGGGGCGAGGGCGACCGTGCCAGCGGGCCACTGGTGGCGCTGGTGGGGCACTGTGTTCGCCGCCTGCGTGCTCGGGCAGCTACTCGTTCCCATGTCCGACTCCCACGACGAATGGAGACAACGGCACGCCGTCGGAGCCAATCTTGCCGTATTGCCGATCCCGGAAGGCTTGCTCGCCCCATCGCTTGGTGCGGAGGTGCGGGAGGTCTTTCGCGGCAACCTCGACGGCGAGCGCTGGGCCGGTCCGCTACCTGAGCGGCCCAATGTTTTGCTGATCTTGATCGAAGCAGCGTCCGGTGCGTACCTGCCTTCTGTGGCGGCGGCAGAACGCGTCGAAAGCGGGACCGCGATGCCCAAGCTCGACGCCCTCGCCCAAGAACATGTCCTTTTCAGTCGGGTGATCTCTCACCAGCGACAAACCAACCGGGGCGAGTACGGGATCCTATGTGGGGACTATCCAAAGCTCCTCACCGATCAGTCGAAGATGAGCGAGCAGGCCTACGGAAAGGCGCGTCGCTGCTTGCCCCAGGTTCTACGCGAACGAGGGTATGCCACCGCGTACATTCAGTCGGCGCCGCTGGGCTTCATGCTCAAGGATCAATTCATGCGGAAGGCCGGCTTCGATCAACTCGTTGGAGATCCGTCGTTCGAACGAAGCTACGCGCGCACCGATTGGGGCGTCGACGACAAGGCCTTTTTCGAACAATCGCTCGACCGGGTGATCGCGCTTCACGAAGCCGAGCGTCCGTTCTTCGCGACGCTGCTGACGGTTGGCACGCACCATCCGTTCACGTTCCCGGACACAGCGACTGCCGATGGCGCTCGGACGCGGCAAGAACGGGCATTTCGATGGTCTGATGACGCACTAATTGAGTTCCTGAACGCGCTCGAGGAGCGTGGTGTGCTCCGAGATACGGTCGTGATCATCACCTCGGACGAGTCGGCCGGGCTTGTCCGCGCAGCGAGCGCGACGCAACGATTGCTGTCGCAGAGCTGGTCGTTCGTGGTGGTCATGCTGCCCGAGCCCCAGGCCAAGCGCATCGATACACCGGTTGCGCATGTCGACACGGCAATTTCGGTGTCGGATCTCCTCGGCTTTGAACGGCAAGCGAAACGCTTCACGGGTCGAAGTTGGTTCCGCGACTACGCGACTCCCCGCCGGCTGTTTGCCGGTAACACCTATGCTCGGAGCGTGATGATGTGGGAACCCTCTGGTGCGGCGGTCGTGTGCGATGAGTCGTTCCGACGTTGCACACGGTCTGCCCCTGTCGGAGAACTCCCTTTCGGAGCGGGGCGCGAGAGCCGACCCGCTTCGCCGCGGGAACGACAGATGCTGATGGAAGTCGCACGCCTGACGCGTTCGGGCCTCGACGACTTGAGCGAATCAGGCGCGCTGCAACTGCTGGCCGAGGAGTCCGTCTTGGTGCCGGCGGATGGTGGGAAGAAGCTCCTCATAGGGGGGCAATACCTGCGTGTTCCGGCCGGCACCGTGTTGCGAGTCGATTTAGATCTCGAGGTCTCGGGTGCTGGGGCGACGGTTGATTTCCATCAAGATGTCTTTCTGAACGGCTACGAGCAATTCGCGCGCAAGGGCGTCTCAGTTCGCGATGGAGAACGCTGGCGGCTGCGCTACGAGATCGGCGTTCCGGAGGATTCGAGTCAACTGGTCGTGCAGCTGTACGCGACGACTGCGTCCGGGGATGTCGCGCGGATTAATTTTGACGAAGCGACCTTGTCGATGGTCCGGGGCGCGGCGTTCTCCGCTGAGGCGTCCGTCATTCAGGAAGAGGTGTCTGCGGTCGAAGCTCGGTGAGCTGAAGTCGACAACGGATACGTTGCAGTTGCTCCCGTTCCCAACGCTCGAGCTCGGCTCGGAGGCGTTGGTGCGCAGCGGAATCGGACACTGGTTCACTGGTGCGCGCGTCCCGGTCGTAGAGCAGTGTAGTGTCGGCGCCCCGATGATGAATCAACCGATAGCGGCCCTGCACGATCGCGCCCTTGGGCTCATACCCTTTGCTCGCACGGCGAATGTTGCGCAGCCTCGCCCGGATCGACGTGTCATCGAGTTCTGAGAGACGGAAACTATCGAAGAGCTGCTGGCCACGCACTGGAAACGCCTCCGCGAATGTCGCGCGATCGGGGAGGTTCGGATCGAGGGTGAACAGGCTTTGCGCCGAGATGTCCGACGGGATGGGCAAACCTAGGAACTGCAAGACCGTGGGGGCGACGTCCGCGAGGCTGACCCCTACCTCGGGCGAGGAGGGGGGGAGCTGCGAGTGCCAGAGCACGAGGGGGACATCGACCATCCAATCGTTCAGGTAGACATGGTGTCCCCAATACGATTTCTCTCCCAATGCCTCGCCGTGGTCGGAGAAGAAAACCACCAAGCTGTCGTCGAGCCATCCGTCGTCTGCGAGGTATTGCATCAGGCGGCCGAGTTGTTGATCGAAGAGAGCGACTTCGCTGAGGTAGGCGTTCTTCTTCCCCGCGCCGAAAGGAAAGGCTCGGTGCGCTTGATAGGGGTCGTGGGGTGCGTAGTAGTGAATCCAGGCCATCGCGGAAGCATCGTCTTCACGCGCAGCTCGGAGGCGGGAGATGAGCAGGTCCGTGGCCTCTGCATCGTTCCGTGCAAACTCCGTATCGATGTCCGGAGCTAGGAACTGGCCAATGATCGGTAATCGGAACCAACTGACGTCGGGGAGCACCACCAGTTGTCGGTCGAGCTGAGCACGCGTGCGTGTGAAGATCGTGTCGGGTAGGGCGGGAGACAGATACAGCTCCGCCGGGCTCAGGCCCGTGAAGGCGCTACCTATCGCCAAGAGCGTGGCCGGGTAGGTCGATGTGGTGTTGGCGAAGGACACGCCGGTTTCGGCGAGACGGGCGAGTTCCGGGGTCACGGGGCGCCCGTTTGCCGTGGTTCCTACGACGTCCTTTCGAAGGGCGTCCACGGTAATGATGATGACGTTGCGGCGCCTATCCGGATCGATGCCGATCGAAGCAGGGTCGATGAGAGGTCGAGGTTCGGCGCAAGGGTCTTCTGTCGTGGACCATGCCGCCTCGTCACGAACGCGAGGGAGCACGTAGAGCATTGCTAGCGAGCCGGTCCTGGTATGGGCGATCATTTCGCGCTGGCCGGTCGCGACTAGTTCAGAGTCGAACCTCGAGCCGAGCCCGAAGATCAGGCACGCGAATGCGGCGCCGACAACCAGCGGCCTCAATCTCGAGTCGCGGGACCACAGGGGCAAGGTAGCGGCCGAGAGGAAGGCGCCTGGAAGGACCAGCTGGGCGACCGAATAGTCGTACGCGCGGTGCCGGATGATCACGGAGGTGAGAAAGAGAACGCCGATGAAGGTGAAGGCGGTCCACGTCACTCGCCATCGCGCCGCTCTGGTTCGAGCGCCGAGGATCATCCACATCCAGCCTGCCACCGCGATCAGCCCGATGGTGGATGCCGTCGCGATGGGCGCGAGCAGCCCCGTCGAATGAACGGCGAAGCGCGGTCCTGACAACAGAAAGTCGGTGTGCGCCCACCCGAGTAGCGCCCCGAGGGAGAACGCGCCCAAGACGGACGCCTTCACCACGGTGGGGCGCGCGCGCGCAATTCGACTCGCGCTAGCGAGCGCCACTGACGTAGGGATCGACCCGAGGAGCGCGAGCCAAGACAGCTGAGCAAGCAGCGCCAAAGAGAGGAACGAGGGAGCTTCCACGCCTAACAAGAGTAAGACCGTGCAGCCGAGGTAGGCTGAGGACCAGAGAGTAAGGGCCGATAAGAGGGGCTTACTGCGCATCTAGTTCCGCGACCGTTTCATCGAGGGATTGTTCCTCAGCGATCATGCGAGCGGACCTCACCGGAGGTTCGTAGGCGCTGTGCAAGAGCCACCATCGGGCGTTGGGAGCGAGTGGGGTCGAGCCCCAAACCTCGATGTCGCGGGCCTCGGTTCGTAGATCCACCATGAAGTAGTCTCCGAACTGACGATAGTGGTGTCGCGAAGCGAAGGCGGCGCGCTGCTCCTCGGAAAAGGCGTCGAGCGCGGCGACGAACACCCATCCGGTGGCCCCCTGATTGTTTGGGATCTCTGCACGCGGGTTCTGCGACCAGCGGTGCGTCACCCTGTCGAGGGTGATGTCGAAGCGCGGTTCCAATCGAAGAGGTTTGAGGCTGGTATGGAGTTGGACGCCGGTGTCGCGGTCGGTCCACGCTTTGATGCGCTTGGCCAATCGGAGTTCCGGTCTCCCGGAGTCGTAGGCGTCTATGGCGCCACGCACGGGAGTGAAGAACCACATCGAGCCACCCACGTAGCGGCCTTCAGGTACGATTTGAACGACACGAATGGCAAGCGGGACTAGCAACAACAGGACAGTGAAGCTCGCTGCCGTTCCCGCGCGTTCGCGAATCCATCCGGCCACGGCAAACAACGAGACTGGGACCGCAATGGAAACCGCAGGAAGTAGGGGCCACGCCCAGTACGAGTGAACGATCGCGCTCCAGCGAAACGTCCAGTAGTGAACGAGGCCCGCGAAGAAGAACGAGATCGGGATCAGGTCGCGCGCGCGCGCCGTCCCCCGCACGACGCGAACCGTCCACACGCTGATCCACGCCGCGCACAGTCCAAGAACTGGCGCGGTGAACATCAACTCGGGAACCACGAGCAAATGCGTCCGAAACCGCGCCCAAGACAGCGCGCGCCGCGTATTGA
>CAYZDM010000058.1:0-10270 GCA_964476875.1 uncultured Sandaracinaceae bacterium
GATCGACGAGCCAGTGTGACTCGAGTCGTTCCGGGGCGACGTACACCAGTTGATATTGGCCCTCGAAGATTGCGCGCTCGCGGCGCTTGACCTCTTCTGGTTCGAGCGTCGACGCAAGGTATGTCGCCGGAATCCCACGCTGGGTGAGGGCCCGGACCTGGTCTTCCATGAGAGCGATGAGGGGCGAGATGACGATCGAGGTGCCCTCGAGCACCGCCGCTGGAAGTTGGTAGCAGAGCGACTTCCCGCCGCCGGTGGGTGCGATCACCAGCACTCTGCGTTGCCCGTCGAGCAACTCGTCGATCGCCTCCCGCTGCCACGGGTGGAACGCCGGGAGCCCGAAGCGCTCCTGCAAAGCCAAGTCGATGTCGGTCATGAACGAGGGGGACCGTAGTGCGGCGGATGACTGCATGCCAGACCTATCGGGCGGCATTCTGCACAGTTGCCAAATCTCCGCCGCGGCGAGCCCGCCGCCTCAGTGCATCTTCCAGCGGCGGCCCGTGTTGGAAGGCGACCGATCTTTTCGGAAGACCAAGTCGAGACTGAGGACGAAGAGATTGTAGAAGTCCGTGCCGCGGCCATACGCTTCGTCGTGCACAGCACCGACGAGCCGGTACGCTATCGTTAGCGCCGACCGCGGACCGTCGTTCTGCAAATGGGTGAACGGAATGCGAAGTCCCAGGTTCCAGTAGAACCCAACTGTCTGATCGGCGCGGAGGATCTCAACGCGGTCGCCATTGGTAAAGGTGATGTCATTTTGAGCTAGCGGAAGGCTGTAGTAGAAGCCCCCAGCGAGAAGCGGAACCAAGCGCTTTCCTTGGTAGGAAAAGATGACGCCGGCATCCGGACTGATGAAGCCACCAGCGGCGCTCACTCCACCTCCAAAGCCCGCCTGGACGGCGAACCATGAGGCCGCCTCATACTTGAAGCCAGCGCGTGTTGCGAACATCGATCGCTTGGCATTGGTCGTCCATTCGCTGTCCCTCCGCCCGAGGGTGGCGAAAGCGACTTCAGCCGCCCCCTCGAAGCCGCGACCGAAGCCGTATCTCCCCTGAGCGGTTCCGGCGCCGATAGAGGGCCCGAGCGTTGCGGTTCCGCCGGCGAGCGCTCCCTGTACTGCGAAGTCTCCCTTGTTCAAAGACTTCGCCGCCTCTATCGGTACCATCCGAGCGGGAGGCGAGTGCAAGTAGGGCGTGCAGCCGACCGCCCACGCAATCAGCAAACCAATCAAGAAAATCTTCGGCATGAAGTTCCTCCTTCACCCGAAACCGATGCAACGTCTGTGCCATGCGAAAACGCGACGTTTCGGCCACTCAACTCACGGAACGTGTGACTTTGTGATCCTAGGTGACGCACAGCATTCACACGCGCGAACTCCGTGTGCGCGCGGGCTAGCCCTTTGGCCTTGCGCCGATCTCATCGGGTTTCTCCGGTAGGTTACGGAGGCCCATCCATGCCAATGCGACGATGTGACTGGCAACCTTTTCGACGGAGGGCTTGCGAACCACACTCCACCACTGACCGACGAGCGTCACCATACCGATGAGCGCATGCGCGTAGATCGGAGCGACCTCCGGATCGTACCCCGCTTGTTTGAAGGCTTCCGCAAACACGTCGCTCACGCGCTCGGCCACCTCATTCAATAGGCTGGAGAAGCCACCAGAGCTCGATACGGTCGCCGGTGCATCGTGGGTCAGTACCGCGAATCCGTCCGGGTTGTCTTTGACCCAGGTGAGAAACGCCAGGGCGGCTTGCTCGGCACGCTCACGAGGTGAGCCTTGAGAGAGCGCTTCGGAGATCACCCGGATGACGTACTCCATCTCCCGATCGACGACGACGGCGTACAGACCCTCTTTGCCCCCGAAGTGCTCGTACACGATCGGCTTCGAGACCTTGGCCGCACTTGCGATCTCCTCGACGGACGTCGCTTCGTAGCCCTTCTCGGCAAAGACCTGGCGCCCGACCTGGATGAGTTGGGCCCGTCGGGCCGCCGCTGTCAGTTTTTTCTTCGAGGCCATTTGACATCAATACTACGGTACCGTAGGTTACGCTATAGTAAGTTACTTTATCGTAACTCTTTAGGAGAAAAACCAATGTATTTAGCCACTTGCGCTGCCGTGTTTCTCGCGGCCTACCTCGTCAACACCACCCTCATCACGGTCTTCTACCATCGTGGCCTCGCTCACGGCGCCGTCGCGCTTCGCCCCGGGGCCCGGCAGTTCGCCGCCCGGTACGGCATCTGGCTGACTGGCCTCGACGCCAAGGGATGGGTCTGCATGCACCGAAAACACCACACCCATTCCGACTCCCCGGAGGATCCTCATAGTCCGGTACACTACGGTGTGTTCGGAGTGTTGCTGGGCCAGCTGAAGAGTTACGAACGGACCTTGGTCGGCCTCGCACGGGGTGAACGCGAATACACCGATGAGGTCGCGGACCTCGACTTCGACATCAGCGGAATCAACCGAAAGGGCCTCTGGTACCTCCCGTACGCGCTGCACTTTGCCATCGCTCTTCTCATCGCGTTGCCGACCGGCATGTGGGCGCTGGGGGCTTGTTACTTCCTCGGTATGATGAGTCATCCGATCGAAGGTTGGATCGTCAACTCGCTTGGGCATTCGGTCGGCGGCCGCAACTTCGAGACCCCCGACAACTCGCGCAACAACCACCTAGCGGCCTGGTTGATCCTCGGCGAAGGCTACCAAAACAACCACCACCGTTACCCCGCGTCGGCGAAGTTCTCGTATCAACCTTGGGAGTTGGACTTGGGGTTCGGCGTGAGCCGGATCTTAGAGACGCTCGGTGTGCTGGAGATTCAGCGCGGACTTCTCATCCCTTCGCCTCCGGCTGCAACCCAACGGTTAGCCCATGACTGAGCGACGCTCCGCGATGCGCACGGTCGATCGTTTTGTGGATCACGGTGCCCCCATTTCATTTCGAGAGCTCTGCGAGCGGGTGCTCGACGCGAAGCACGACTACCTGATCCTGGATCTCGACAAGACCACTCACCTCGACCGCAACCTCGGAGAACTGCTCGCCTGGGAGCTATGCGCCCACGAGGCGTACGGTGATGCCTTGGCAGGACGCTCCATGCGTCGCTGGTTTGGGGGGCGGGTGCTTCTTGATTGGTCACAGCCCCTCGAGCTCATCCGCTACCTGGGCGCAGGGGCCCGAAGATGGGCTTCCGCGGGGATTCACTATCTGTTGTGGGGCAAGCTTGCTTCGCGCTTCGCTTGGCTTGGCAGGCGCGCGTACGCACGGTTCGGTCTACATCCGACGAGCGTCGTGCAGCGGCGGCCACAGATGGTTGCACTGACCCACCTCGCCACCGCGGACGAGGCGCTGCTCGTCGACCTGGCCCGCAGAGTTTGGAAACGTCATGTGGCCGATCAGGTGATCACGCGTGATGATCTCAACTGGGTTCGCGAGCGGTCGCCCGGTATCCAGATCATCTTGAGCAGCGCTTCACCGAAAGCCATGTTGGACGTCGCCGTAGAGGAGTTGGGCGCGGACTTAGCCACCTACTCCACCATTGAGCGCATCAACAGCGGCACCGCCAAGATCGAGCGACTCCGAGAGGTGTGCCCGGGGGTCTTTGAACCGCACAGCAACACCCTTGCGATCAGCGATACGAGCTATGGCGAGGACCATTGCTGGACTGAGCACTTCACCCGTGTTGTCGATGTCAATAGCCCGACACCCTTCCCGCCTGTCGTCTCTAGCGCGTCACCCACCGAGGAGGTCCACTCGGCACTCCTGCTGACTCGCGACGAGCTACGTCGTCGTAAAGGAGGCGACGCTAGCTATCTCGACACTCGGAGGAAGGACACGGCGCCCAGACGAATGCTGGATCTCGACCGCGCGAAACTTCGCACGCTACTCGAGGATCGACTGACCCAGCTCGACGAGCTGGCCACCAGCAGTGCCTCGGTTTCCGGAGCGCCTCAGGTTGCCCATGCGATGAGTATGCTGACGCAGGGGTCTCGTGCGCTCGTGACCGGCGGTTGGCGATTCTCTGACTCTGCCGGGCGGCCTGTCTCGTGATACAAGGCCCTTCTCATGCTCGGAACACGCATCGCCGCGCGGCGGCCTCGTTGGGCGCCCCTGAGCGCGGTCGCCTGTGTCGTACTGGTCACTACGGGTGTTGCCACGAATCGCGCGCAGGCGGAGTCGCCAAACATCGTGCTCTTCTTGGCGGACGACCTCGGGTTTAGCGACAGCGCGCCATACGGCGGCGAAGTTCCGACGCCCACGATCAGCGAGTTGGCGGCCCGCGGCATCACGTTCACCAACCACCACACCGCCGCGAGCTGCGCGCCGACCCGCGGCATGCTGTTGACCGGTGTAGACAGCCACCTCAATGGCGTCCCAAACATCCCGGAGTCGATCCCGCCGGTCCAGGCGAAGCACGCCAACTACCGTGGAACGCTGAACCACAACGTGGTGACCATCGCGACCCTGCTCAAGGACGCCGGGTATCACACCTACATGACGGGCAAGTGGCATCTCGGAAAGACGCCGGACTTGCTGCCGATTCGACGCGGCTTCGAGCGCACGATCACGATGGCCGATACGGGCGCCGACAACTGGCAGAAGAAGCCCTACCTGCCGATGTACAAGCAGGCGAACTGGTTCGGCGACGGCAAAGAGATCGATTTGCCGAAGGATTTCTACTCCTCGAAATTCTTCATCGACAAGACCATCGAGTTCATCGAGTCGAACCGTGCCGATGGGAAACCATTCTTCTCTTATGTGCCGTTTCAGGCGGTTCACATGCCGGTGCAGGTGGCTCAAGAGTACACCGACAAGTACATGGGCGACTACGACGAGGGCTGGACGGCGCTCCGGGAGAAGCGCCTGGAACGCGCCAAAGCACTCGGCATCGTGCCCGCCGACACGCAACTCGCGCCCGTCTCATCGACGCCCGACTGGGACGCGCTCTCGGACGAGGAGAAGGCCTACGATTCGAAGAAGATGGCGGTCTATGCCGGCATGATCGACGCGATGGACTATCACATGGGACGGCTGATCGCGTACCTCGAGGACATCGGGCAGCGCGACAACACGGTGTTCATCTTCATGTCGGACAACGGGCCAGAGGCCAGCGACGTCCTGAGTGGCTGGCGGGGGCTCTACCTTCGAGGCTGGTTCGCGACCCACGGTTACAACGTCGACTATGACACGTTCGGCACCCGGGGGAGCTTCGTTGCAATCGGCTCCGGCTTTGGAAGTTCAGCCGCCTCGCCGTTGGCGTACTACAAGTGGTTCGCCCGCGAAGGCGGAATGCGGGTTCCTCTGATCGTCGCGGGTGGCCCGGTGGAGCAACGAGGCCGCATGTCCAATGCGTTTACGTATGTGACGGATTTGGTGCCGACGATCCTCGAGATCGCGAATGTCGAGGTGCCGACGGGGACCTACGCGGGCCGCGAGATCGAGCCGATCTCTGGCACGAGCCTCGTCCCTCTTCTGCGCGGACAAGCACAGGACGCACACCCACCAGACCAAACGATCGGTTATGAACTGGGTGGCAACTCGGCCCTCTTCAAAGGCGACCATAAGATCGTGATGGACCGCGGTCCGATCGGCGACGGAGACTGGCACCTATTCAACTACAAGGCGGATCCGGGTGAAACCGCCGACTTGAAAGAGGAGATGGCCGGGCTCTTCGCCGAGATGCTGGAGGACTACCGGGTCTATGCGCAGGACAACCATGTGCTGCCGGTTCCCGAAGACTACGACCAGCGAACAGAGGTCATCTTCTACACCATCCGAAACAACCCGAGCCCGGTAGTCTTGTCGAGTGTTGCAGCGCTTGGGCTGCTGATCATCGTTCTGTTGTGGCGAGGGGTCCGGCGCCTGCGGCGGCGCATGTCGACGAGCGCTTGAAGCCACACGAGCCTGCGGCGGCGCGAGTCGATCAAACGCGCGCGAGGAATCCCTGAATCGCTTCGGACACTTCCGCCGCTCGCTCGACGACCAGCGCGTGACCGGCGCCCTCGATGACGAGCAGGTCACTCACGGGAATCGAGCCCGCCATGTGCTCCGCGTACTTCAGCGGAGTCAGGGCGTCGTTCGTGCCGACGACGATGAGAGCCGGCACTGCGACGCGCGGGAGGTCGGTCATTCGATTAAAGGTGTCACAGGCGTGCCAGTCCGCCGCCCCTGTCGAAATTGGGGTGAGTGCGAACTCCCTGGCGGCTTCCTCGAGGAAGGCAGGGTCCGTGCCACGCTCATACAAATCTGTCGGCACCGGCGGGTGTACGCCGGACTTCTTCGCTTGCTCAAACATCGCGAGAATCACGGGATGCACCCGCAAACGAGCCCCCGTCGAAAGCAGGACGATTCCCCGAAGTCGCCCGTCGTCGGACGACAAGGCGTGCTCGATGGCCACGGCTCCGCCGAGCGAGTGACCCGCGAGGACGTACTCTCCTTCCACCTCTCGATCGACGAAGGCAGACAGAAACCGGTTCATGTCCGCCACGTTGTCGAGCGGGGGTCCGGCCGTGCCCGCCCGCCCGGGGAGGTCCAGCGCGTATCCATCGCGCTCGGGCAGCGCGTCGAGCAAGCGGTCGTAGGTGTGGTGATTGCTCGCCGAACCGTGAATGCACACCAATGCGGGCGACCTACCCTGTGTCCGGCGGAATGTGATGGTGCGGCCGTCGAATTGCCGTGTCTCTACCACGACGCGAGGTCCTCGCTTGGGCTCGCGACGGCAATCGACTGAAAGCGAAAAAAGCGCTCCCTCGCGTAGGTGCCGGTGTATTGGAGCGCAATCTCGTCGAACGAGACCGTCCGCAGGAAACGGTAGCCGCACGCCGCCAGCAAGGGCGTGGGGTCGTCGATGCCGAATCGCATCGGCTCTCCGAGTTCCTCGATGATGTCCTTCATCCCGACGTCCTCGTCTCTCAGTCGTGGGCTGCTGCGGGCCATGTTCGTGTTGAGGTAGTCGAACAGGAGGACCGATCTTGGGTCGAACTCCCCGGCCAACCGTTCCAGCGTCGAGCGGGCCGCCTCCTCCGCGAGGTAGTAGATCACCCCCTCCCAGACGAAACAGGTCGGCGAACTGCGGTCGTGACCGGCGTCATCGAGCCGCTGAACGAAATCGTCCTGTTCGAAATCGCACGAGACAAACGTCGAGGCATCCAAGGGATACCCGTCTAAACTCGAAAGCCTCTCACGTTTATCGAGCTGGCTAGCGGGCTGGTCCACCTCGAAAAATCGAACTCCATCGCGCGCCAGTCGGGCCGAGCGTGTGTCGAGGCCAGCGCCGAGAATCACCACCTGAGAGACCCCTCGATCGAGCGCACGGATCACGCAGTCATCCAGGTAGCGGGTTCGCAGCGCCATCCAGAGCACCATCGATGGGGAGTGTTCGTCCCAGCGCAGAGAAAGGGCTTCCCCCTCCCGGCCGGCCAGTCTCAAGGCCCAGGGGTCGTTGCAAATCGCATCCGGCGCTGCGGAGGCCCGGCCGCGATGCGCGGCGACCATGATAGCCGTCCGGCTGGCCGCACGGGCTTGCGTCACACCTAGTGCCCGCGCTCCCGGTCGATGCCTGGGTGGGTTTCATCACCCGGCTCGTGGCGCGGGTTCTCGCTGAGGTAGGTCCCGTCCCGCCCCGGAATCGAGAGCAAGGTTTCCTTGTCGTAGAGGAAGTGTTCGCGGCTCGTCGACGGAGGCATGTGCATGCCCGTGTCCATTCGAATCGCGTCGCACGGGCAGGCTTCGACGCAGTAGCCGCAGAAGATGCAGCGCAGCTCGTCGATCACGAAGACCGCGGGATAGCGTTCGTAGCCGTGGCGGGGGTCACCCGCCTCGTACTCGGCGGGCTCGATGTGAATGCACTGCGCGGGGCACGCGGTGCTGCAGCATAGGCATGCCACGCAACGAGGCGAACCATCGGTTCGCTGCGTCAGTCGGTGGATACCGCGAAAACGTTCCGGATACTGCACCTTCTCTTCCGGGTATTTGACGGTATCGATCTCTTTTTTGGCCTCGGGCCCAAAGGTGTTCTTGAAGAACCGCCCCATCGCGAAGCCCAGGCCCTTGGCAATCTCTGGGAGATAGGCTTGTTCGGCGAGGGTGCGTCCGGGCTTTTTGATGACTTTGACTTCGACTGCCATGGGTGACCTCAGAATAGCTTCTCGAAGAAATGGACCCAGCCCTTGCCGGCGCCCGACAAGATGAATGCGCCGGTGACCAAGATGTTCAGCAGGGAAATGGGCAACAGGCCCTTCCAGCAAAGCGCCATGAGCTGATCGTAGCGGAAGCGCGGAAGCGACCAACGAATCATCAACTGAAACCAAATCAGCACGATGATCTTGAGCAGGAACACCACGAACTGAGTCGCGACAACGGCCCAATGCACCATCGGAATGGAAAGGCTCGCCGTGGCGAACGGCAAGCTGAACTCGAACCCGTCGCGATAGAGGAACGGCACGTCCCAGCCACCGAGAAAGATCACCGACGCGATGGCGGCGAGCGATACGACCTCGACGAACTCTCCCATGAAGAACATGCCGAACTTCATACCGGAGTACTCGGTGAGGTAGCCACCAACGAGCTCGCTTTCGCCTTCGGGCAGGTCGAACGGCACTCGCTTCGTTTCGGCGATGGCCGCGATAAAGAAGGTGATGGAGGCGAGGGTTAGCGGTGGGACGAAGATTCCCCAGACGTGGTCGTACTGCCACGCGGTCATATCCTCGAGGCGAAGCGAGGCGTAGACCATGAAGGCCGGGACGAGGGTCAGACCGAGGACGACCTCGTAGCTGACCATCTGACTGGCGGCGCGAATTCCACCGAGGAGCGAGTACTTGTTGTCGGAGGCGTAGCCCGAAATCGCGGCCCCAATGATCCCGGTGCTTGCGATGGCGAAGATGAACAGGATGCCGACGTTGATGCTGGCGATCTGCATCGGGACCACGGTGCCGGAGATCTCACCGGTCCGAGGAAGGACCTGATTGAGATAGTCCCAGTGCAGAGAACTCGCGAAGGGGATGACCGCAAAGGCCGCAATGGCGGGAATGAGCGCGATGATCGGACCAGCCGAGAAGAGAAGCTTGTCTGCCTTCGGGGGGACGAAATCCTCTTTGAAAACGAACTTGAGGGCATCCGCCAGTGGGTGGAGGAGACCAATGAGCATGATCTTACCACCGTTGCGGACGATCATGCTGTGCACCCCGTATCCGACTCGAAGCACCACAGAGGCGAGGCCAAACCCGATGAAGGTTGAGGTCAACGAAGACGTTGGAATCGGGAGCGGATTGCTTCCCTTGATGGCCACGAACGTCAACGTCACCAGCGCGACGATCGCGACGATGCCGCTGAGCGCTGCAAGACGCCACATCGGAAGACGTGCGCGGTCGATGAAGGTCACGGCCGATGCGGGCAGCACGATCGCGGCTCGGCTCGGTCCAAGACGGTCTTGGATCATCGCGCTCTGACGTCGCTCCGCCCAAATGATAATCGGGGCAAAGGCACCGACTGTGATCAGCAGCACCACGAGGATCTTCACCAGCGAGGATGCGACGAGAAAGGTCGTCGTCATTGCGCCGCCTCCACCTCATCGAGAAGCCCCTGGCGCAAGCCTTGGAGGTCCTTGAATCCGAGGTCCTGGCCAAGCTGGCCAGCGAGATCCGAGATGGTCTTCCAGGCCGGCTCGATGCCGTCTGGCGGTGTGAGCGTGGGCCGGAACGCCTGCGTCATCCCTTTGGCGTTGACGAAGCTCCCTTCAATTTCGAAGGTGTCGGCGACCGGAATCGCCACAGAGGCCGCGGCGGGCAGCGCGCCCACGTGACTGGTGAGGGAAACGACGGCGTCCAGCGCGACGAGCGGCGTGAGCTCTTCCAGCTTTTCGGCGGTCGCCCAGCCAAGCGCCAGCACGCCTTGCACGGCCCCGGACTGTGCGTCCGCGAGAAGGTCGCCCACCGTTTTCAGGGTCACCCCGCCGGCGACTTGAACCGCCCCGGCGCGGTTCGGGTTGTTGTCGGCGTTGCGAAGAATATCGTCGCCATCCCATCCGCCGAGGGCTGCCAGATAGAGGCGGTCAGCGCCCAGTGCGGCGGCAAGCTTGGCGAGCGCGAGGTTGTCCTCGGTGGTGTGCTGGGCGCTCAAGACGACCGCCAGTTTTGGTGCGTCAACGGCTTTGATCTGCTGCGCGGCCAGAGCGAGTGCTTCGGTTTCGCCAAGCGGCATACGCTCGTCGCCGCGCCCCTTGGTCGGCATCAGGAGCCGGTCCGTGTCCTGGCGCGTGTAGGTCATCATGCCGTCGTCA
>CAYZDM010000059.1:0-10141 GCA_964476875.1 uncultured Sandaracinaceae bacterium
CGGTGACGAGGACGTTGACGGAAAGGGCGCCCTGCGGGGCCCTATCTGTGGCCCGCCCCCCAGGACTCCATAGATTCCAGTGATTGCACCCCCAGTGGGGATACCCGGACGCTGATTCGGCTTGCAAAGTCAACGACCGATGTGTAAAACAATGTCTACAACTCCCCCCGACGCTCTCGCGCTGAGGTAACACCGTCATGAAGCACTGGTTTCTCGCACTAGCTCTCGCAATCGGATTCTCCTTCGCAGCGCCTCCCATTCAGGTGCAGGCGGATAGCGATTCCGGGTCTGCCCAGTCCAGCAAGAAGGGCAAGAAGGGCAAAAAGGGCAAGAGCGGCAAGAAGGGCAAGAGCGGCAAGAAGGGCAAGGGCGCCCCGGGCGGCCGGAGTGGCGGCGCCGGTGTCCCCGAGCTCGACCCGACTGCGGCAGGCGCCGCCATGGTCCTCCTGCTTGGCGGGGTGGCGTACATCGCATCGCGGCGTCGCGAAGACGACGCGGCCTGATCGCGGCGCCAGCCAGCTGACGTGCCCGGGCGACTCGCGCTACTTGCGAACCTGATTCTCCTGGGCCTCCTCGGGACCTTCGCATGGCTCGAGTCTTCGTACCCGAACGCGTACTACCGAAGCGTTCAAGAAGATCAGGCCCTCGAATGGGCTTCGTTCTGGAGTTTCATGATTGCGAGCAGCGTCTTTACGGTCGCCGCCGCGCGACAGCGACGAGCGATGGGCTCCGTCCCCTGGTTCCTTGTGGGCGTGGCTCTGTTCTGCGTATTCGTCGCCATGGAGGAGATCTCCTGGGCCCAACGGGTCTTCGGACACCGACCGCCTGACTACTTCTTGGCGGAGAACTACCAGCAGGAACTCAACGTCCACAACATCGCGAGCGTCGATTTCCGTCTGACCGCGTTTCGCGCCATCGTTCTCGGGTACGGCGTACTCCTGCCGCTCCTCGCGCTAGTTCCGTTCCTACGGCGTGTGTTCGACCGAATCGGGGTCGTGGCGCCGCCGATCGAACTAACCCCCTCGATGTTCGCCATATTCTGGCTCCACTTCTGGTATCCGTGGAAGTTCACCGGTGAGGTCGTCGAGTGCGCGCTCGGGATCGGGTTTCTATTCGCGGGTCTCGCGTGCGCGGCGCGCTTCTCGGATCGGCGCGCACGAGCCACCATCGGACGGCCGCTAGGCTTGGTAGCGGTCGTGGTCGTGCTTGCCCTCGCCACCGCCGCATGGTCTCAGAACCGTCGAAGCGGTGACCCTGCGAACATCGATCTCGCGCGCGTTGAGACCGAAGCACTGAAGCGCGACCTCGCGAACCTCGGCCAAGCCAAGGGCCGGCGGGTGATCACCAAGTGCGGGACCCACAAGCGCGTCTACACACTGGTCCAAGAGAAGCCTTACGCGCGGCCAATGGTGGACATGTCGTTCGCGCAACTCGCCGACCGCGGACTCCCGGAGGCGCGTGCGGAGTTTTTCCTAGACCCGTGGAACTCTCCCTACTGGATTCGCGACCGGTGCGATGAGGACGAAGATCGACGCGCGGTGTTCGTCTATTCGTATGGCCCGAACCGAAGCCGTGATTCCAGTCGCTGGCAAGTCCTGGGCGACGACATCGGCACGTACGTCGTCCGCGAACCCCCGCCTTGAGGGTTTCATTTCGAACGCTGTTCCCGTAATGTCCAACTCTTCTGGAGGGCAAAGAATGCTGCGATTCATCTGTGTCACGACGGTGCTGACCTTGGCCGCAAGCGGGTGCGCAACGAAGACGAAAGCGCCAACGTTCGAAGGTGTCGATCTACCGCCTGATGTGGCGGGCAACACTTCGCCATCAGCGTTCACCGTCGCGCTCAACGCCACCGTGAGCAACAAATTTCCGCTCGGTGACCAGCAGGACTTCGACGACGCCAGACGAGGCTTGGTCGCAAGCGATCCGGATCTTCGCGTCACCGGGCCCGAGGGCGGGGTGATCTGGGACATGCCGTCGTACGCGTTCATCGAAGGCGACGCACCGCCGAGCGTGAATCCTAGTCTTTGGCGTCAAGCGAAGTTGAACAACATCCACGGATTGTTCGAGGTGACCGAGGGAGTGCACCAGCTACGAGGCCACGACCTGGCGAACATGACGCTGATCGACGGCGACACGGGATGGATCGTGGTTGACCCGCTTACCGCGGCCGAGACATCTGCCAAGGCATTGGCGTTCGCCAGAGAGCATCTGGGAGACAAACCGATCTCGGCCGTCATCTTCACCCACAGTCACGTGGATCACTTTGGCGGCGTGCTCGGAATCCTGTCGCCCGAAGAGGTCTCGGCGCGCGAGGTCCCGGTGTACGGACCGGTGGGCTTCGTCCCCGAAGCCACGAGCGAAAACATCATCGCGGGGGTGACGATGTCGCGCCGCTCCCAGTACATGTACGGTACGCGTCTCCCTCACGGCGTGCGGGGGCACGTGGGCTCGGGACTTGGCAAAGGCCCCGCAATCGGCACCATTGGTATTCTTCCTCTCACCGACACCATCTCGAAGACTCCAACTCCACTGACCATCGACGGCGTGAACTTCGTGTTTCAGAACGCCCCCGGCTCGGAGGCTCCGGCCGAGCTGACCTTCTACCTCCCCGACCTGAAAACGTTCTGTGGCGCCGAAGTGGTTTCCCACAACATGCACAACATTTACACGCTGCGGGGCGCGAAGGTTCGAGACGCCCTCAAGTGGAGCGGCTACATCGACGAGGTCATCCAAATGTTCGGAGAGGCGGAGGTTTACTTTGGTAGCCACCATTGGCCGATTTGGGGCAACGAGCGCATCCTCGACTTTCTCGAGAAGCAGCGCGACATGTACAAGTACATCAATGATCAAACCCTGCGCCTCGCGCTCGCCGGGTACACTCCGCGCGAGATCGCCGAGCAGCTTGAGCTACCCGCTGTGCTCAGCGACTCCTTTCCCAATCGTGGCTACTACGGGACCGTTCGCCACAACGCCAAAGCCGTGTATCAGCGCTACTTCGGTTGGTACGACGGCAACCCCGCGAATCTCAATCCCCACCCACCCGTGGAGGCGGGCCAGCGATACGTCAGGCTCGCGGGCGGCGCGGACAAACTGATCGAGAACGCCCAGCGCGCCGTGGACGAAGGTGACTATCGCTGGGCAGCGGAAGTGTTGAACCATCTGGTGTTCGCGGACCCCGACAACGAGGTCGCTCGTGACCTGCTCGCGGACGCGTATGACCAACTCGGATATCAGGCCGAGTCCGGACCCTGGCGGGATGTCTACCTGACCGGGGCGTTCGAGTTGCGTCACGGCGGCCCGGACAAAGGGATCGATTTGGCGTCAGCGATGGGAATGCTCCAACACGCGCCGCTAGAGCGGTTCCTCGACGCCATGGCTGCCCGACTGAACGCGCCCAAGGCCGAAGGGAAGGAGATGATCGTGAACCTTGTCATCACGGACCCCGACGCTACCCATGTGCTCGAACTGAAGAACTCGGTCTTGCGGCACTACAAGCGGCAAGCGGATCCAGGTGCCACGGTGACGATGAAGATCACCCGCCAACTGTTTCTGAAGATGATGACTGGAAGCGCGGGCCTCAAGGACACACTCTTGTCCGACGATCTCAGTATCACAGGAAGCCGCCTCGACTTGGTTGGGTTTTTCCGCCTGTTCGACAAGCCCGATGGCTTGTTCAACATCGTCACTCCGTGAGCTTGCGACCAGCTTCGAGCGGTGGACACCGGCGCGCCCGGCCTTAAACAGGTAAAGAGTTTATCCAGGAGGAGTGTTATGAAACAAGTTCCGGAAACCCACGCCGATATCCTCGGCAAGCCTGCGTTCGCACACCTGTCGACGCTCATGTCGGACGGTAGCCCTCAGGCGAGCGCCGTATGGGTAGACACCGAAGGCGACATGATCGTCGTCAACTCGGCGGAGGGGCGCCTCAAGGATCGCAACATTAGGCGCGACCCCAGAGTTGCCATCTCGGTCACCGACCCGGACAACCCGTACCGGTCGTTGATGATCCGCGGCCGCGTATCGAAGATCACCAACGAAGGCGCCGACCAGCATATCGACCGCATGGCCAAGAAGTACATGGGCGTAGACGAGTACCCGTTCAGGACACCAGAAGAGGTTCGCGTCATCTACTACATCGAGCCCGACAGAATCTCGGCGATGGGCTGAGCACAACGGTGCGATCAGTCGCGGGGGAGTTCGGCCCAGAAAACCCCTCGCAGGTCGCCAGCCACGTAGCCCGTCGCTTGGTCGCTTGGGTAGAGTTCCACGAGCCTCGCGGTTAGCTCCGGTGCCAGTCCCGGGCCGTGGCAAGTGACGCAAAGCGGCTGGACGAATATCGGTTCGACGTACCCGACGGTGTTCTTGTCGATCAGCACGACCCCGGGGTCCCTGCTCTCCGGGTCCTTCTCGTACAACTCCAAGAAAGGCTCCATCCAGGGCTTCGCGGCGTTGCGCGGGTTCCGCAGCTTCCGACTCGCTCGACCCACCTCGACCCCGGCGACACTTTGCTCGTCGGCCAGCTTGGGTGCTTCGATGCTACAGGCAGAAACCGCAGCGACTGGCCCATCGGCTAGTCCCTTGACGAGCGCCTGCTTGAGGTTCCTCTTGAAGGGCAGCACCGCTTCGGCCCCTGCTTCTTTCCACTTCGCCTCATCGAGCTTGGAGCGGTCGCAGGCCGTGAGCACGGCGAGAATCGAGAGGACGAGGGCGACACGTGACATGCGAAGTGCTTACCCCGACGCGGGGGCTTCGAGCAAGTCGGCGCAGAAGCGTGCCCGGCTCAGCGTCGTACGTTACGATGCAACTTGCATGCGTTTGTCACTAATCTTTGCTTTTCTCGCCATTGCATCGCTGTGGCCGTTGGAAGCGCGCGCGCACCTGGGCTTGAACACACCGGTGTCGCGCTACGGCCCCGATGTCCTGAAGACAGGGCCCTGCGGAACCACTGGCGGCGAGCGAACGGCGAACGTCACCTATTATGAGCCGGGCGCGACGATCGAGGTCAGGTGGGACGAGTATGTCGACCACCCGGGGCACTACCGAATCGCATTTGACGAAGATGGAGTGGACGAGTTCGTCGACCCAGCAGCGATGACCGAGTTCTACTCCAATGACTCGGTGCTCCTCGATGACATCGCGGACGACGGACGGGATTACATGGTGACCGTCACCCTACCCGACGTGGAGTGCGACAACTGCACCTTGCAAGTGATCCAGGTGATGTACGACAAGCCGCCCTACACTACGCCGGGGAACGATATCTACTATCAGTGCGCCGATCTGGTCCTGCGCGAAGGTGGCGCTCCGCCCGACGCCGGGATCGGGGTCGACGCAGGGACGAACCCCGGTGACGCCAGCGGTTGCAGTACGGCGGGAGGTCAGTTCACGGGTCTCGGCCTGATGCCGTTGTTCCTCATTCCTCTAGCTCGCCGTCTTGCCCGTGGGCGACGGTTGAACGTATAGAGTGGCGCCTATGCGTATTGCCGACTTGTACGCCGCCAAAGGGGGCCCTGTGTTCTCGCTGGAGTTCTTTACGCCGAAGGACGAGGCGGGGCGCAAAGCCTTGTTTCGTGCGATCGAGCGGCTGGCGGCGATCAAGCCGGGCTATGTCTCGATTACCTGCGGGGCCGCCGGCACGACACGGGAGCGCACGGCTGACTTGGCGATCGAGCTCCAGCGGGACTTCGGACTGACCGCCATGGCGCATCTGGTTTGTACGGGGACCACCCAGACGGAGCTGGGCGAAACGCTTCGGCACATGCATTCGAACGGCATCGACAACATCCTCGCCCTTCGCGGCGACCCGCCCAAGGGGGTCACGGACTGGACCCCGGTTGAAGGAGGGTTTGGCCACGCAGACGAGCTCGCTGCGTTCGTGCGCGACCGCTTCTCCCTCGGAATCGGCGGCGCGTGCTATCCCGAGAAGCACCACGAAGCGGCCAGCCTCGAAGCCGATATCGACAACCTCGTTCGCAAGGTAGATGCGGGGGCAGAGTTTCTGATCACGCAGTTGTTCTTCGACAACGAGAAGTACTGGAGCTTCGTCGAGAGGGTCCGCGCAAAAGGTATCAGCCTGCCGATCGTGCCGGGCATCATGCCGGTCCTCAACCTCGCCAACCTTCAGCGCATCGCATCCCTGTCGCCGGGGACAACCATCCCCCCCGAACTAGAAGCACCACTGGCCGCTGCACCAGACGACAAAGAAGCCCTCAAAGCAGGCGTGAACTTCGCCGCTCAACAATGCCGCGCCCTCCTCGCCAACGGCGCCCCCGGCATCCACTTCTACACACTCAACCGCTCCAAAGCCACGCTCCAAACCATCACCCAAATTTAAAGGGGTCAGACCCCTTTTTGAAAGGGTTAACCCTTCGAAAAAGGGGTCTGACCCCTTTTCTGACCCCTTTTCTAGCCTGGTTGGTTCTCGTGGAGTTTTAGGTAGCGGAGGAACTCGCGTCGAGTTTGGGGGCCAGCCGCTCTGTAGGAGGGACGGCGCAGAGTCGGGTCGGTTTGGATGGCGAGTTTGGCTTGGGACACGTCGTCTTCTCGAATCGCGCAACGCGTGGCTTCGACGTCAATCCCATACACCCCGGCACCGTTGAGGCCGAGGATCTTGCGCTTGGTTTCGCTGGTGAGTGGCGGGTATCCGTACATGTCTTGCATGCGCTGAGGGATCTCGAATGTGCGAAACGCGCTGATCTGATCCTGCGGCGTGCCATACCAAATCGAATCGGTTCCCCAGAGGATTCGGTCCTCACCGAGATGCAGGAGCAGCTTGCCGAGGACGTGGGCTGCGGCGTCGGGCTGCGTCATTAAAAACCGCCACGTGCTGCCGAGTTCGGCATACACGTTGCCCTGCTTGCCGATGCCGTTCTCCAGAACCGCGCGCACCAGCGTATCGACACCCTGTACGGATTTGGGGTCGTAGGGCCCCTCGGGCACCGTGACTTCAAACCCGGAGTGGTAAACGAGGAAATCCACGTCGGGGAACATGGGCGCCACGACTCCAATGTCGTCCGCAGACGACACCGACGGGTCCAAACCAAACTGAGAGAGCCCCTTGTGCGCGCAAATGCGCTTTACATCGAGTTCACGCGCCTTCTCGATGAACGGAATCCCAATCGCCACGTCGTCGAGTCGCCACCCACCGAACTGGGTGTAGACCTTCCACGCCGCGATCTTCTGTTCCTCCTTGAGCGCTTGCATGCCGTCGAGTTGCTCCGGTCCGCGATCCGGAACGACGATCCCGTGAATGATCAGACGCTCCGAATCCGCCATGCGATTGACGATCGCGCGCGTCGCAGCGGCCTCTTCGGTCTCAAGCGGACTGTCGCCGGGAACGGCCGGGACCTGTGACAACACGGCCACCGCGGTGTCGCTGTTGACGAAGACTTCACGAATGTAGTGGTCCGCGTCGAAGCAATCGACGAAATCGAGCTCGCCACAGGCTGCCTGTGGGAACCCCGCAAGCGCGCCTTCGAACCCACCACTGTCCCGCCACGCACCACTCGGATTCACGTGGTGCGTCTGTACGTCGAAAATGAACTCGTCGCCTTCGAGCGGCTCACAAGCGCCGGCGTCCTCCATCATACCCGCGTCGATATTGAAGCCGCCGCCCCCACCGCTTCCGCCGTCCGGGCCACCGACGGGGTTGCCTCCACTGGAGCACCCGTAGACCTGATTGATGACCCAAAGCGCGGTCGCAGTCCCCATCGAGCTCGATACAAAGTCCCGCCTGGACACCCCGAGGCGCTTCGCCTTCTCGGCCGCCAGGCGATGAAACGTTTCGTCCGCAACCCGGTCACGCTTGGTGGGCGCCAGCGGTTCGAACTCGCCGTTCGAGCCTGTCTTGAAAGGAATCGGCGACTCGACCGGATACTCGGAACCGCTTTTCTTCACATCCGGAGGATAACTCAAGCTCCGCGGATGAGCGCCATCGAAACGCCCCCACCCATCAGAAGCAGTCCGGCGCAAATGACGGCGAATCCGATGGCTCCGAGGTAGCACCACACCATGACGCCCCCGCGTTCCTCGGGCTGAAGCCGAGCATTGAACCGAATCGGTCGCCAGAACCAACCGCGCGGCAGCTCGCCACGGGGCGCCAGCACTCGGAACAGACGTACGTGGTAGACAAACCCAGTGGGGACACCGACGACGAAACCCGCCAGCGTCACCCATATCCCGCCGTAGTAGAGGGTTTCCCACGGCGTGAACCAGATTCCGCTGAGCAGGCACATGAAGGCCGTCACGCCGGCGACGATGCCGAACTCACGCATGGGGACCGACCTGCGATATGGTCACGGCTGTGCCGACGGTCGTGTGATGTGCTTAGCGCACAGCGCCAAATTGCGGACGTTGTCGTCGTTGTAGGGGTCCAGTGCAGACGCCCGCTCGAACGCACGGCATGCAGTCTCGACATCGCCGAGCTCGTACGTGACGATGCCAAGCACTCGCTGATTGTGAGCAGTCTCCGCTTGCAGGCGAACCGCTTCGTGGGCCGTCTGGAGAGCTTCGTCCCGACGACCACGCTTGAGGTACAGCAGCGCCAGATTGGCGTAGGCTACGTGGGACTCGGGCGCAGATGCGGCGCGCTCCATCATTTCGATCGCTGCATCCAGCTTGCCGTCTGCAGCCAGCAACAGTCCCTGCCGGTGCAGCAGACTCCAGTCGCCCGGCGCGTGTTGTAAGCCGGTTCTCGTGTAGCGCCAGGCAAGCTCCACCTCGTCGCGCTCGGCGGCCAACGACGCGAGCTCATTCCACGCATCCGCGTTCGTCGGGTCGACATCGACGGCGTTCTCGAACAGGCGCTCGGTGCTCGACCACACCGGGGTCTGCACGATTGTCCAGCCGCACGCCAAGAGGATGGTCGTCACACCGACCGGCCAAGCGACCGCGCGGGGCAGCTTCAACAGCAAGACAGCAAACGCCAGGAGCAGCCCGAAGCTCGGTAGGAATAGATAGCGGTCCGCGGCGTAGTTCTGCACGGGCACGAGCAGGTGGCTGACTGGAGCCAAGAAGACGAACCACCACCCAAGGCCCAAGGTGGCCGCCGTTCTTCGCGACCGATCCACGAGCGCCCAGGCGAACACCCCTACCCCGATCGCCGCTGCCAACGCGCCAGGCAACCAACGGCCGATGCCCGCCTCCCCCGGCTGCACCGCATACTCGACCGCATACGGACCGCCGTACGCCATCAGCTTTAGGTACTGGGTGTGCGCCTGAAAGAAGAGGAGTAGCGTGTCGGAGAAACCCCCTCCGTGGTAGGGCACGATCACACCCATCGCACGCGACACCCAGACGTTGGGAACGAAGGGCAGCAGGCCACACGCCGCGTAGGCGAGAACGAACCTGGCTCGATGACGTCGCTCGATCGTGGACTCCAGCCAAAGCACGATGAGAACCAGTGCGCCGACTCCGGCAATGGCGAGGGCCTTAGAAGCCACGGCCAGAATGAAAAGCAGGCAGGCCGCGAGCGCACGCGGCCATCCGCCACGCCTGAGGTACGAGGTGGCAACCAGCAACGACGAAGACACCAGGAACGCGCCGAGTGCTCCCTTCCGCTCGGAGAGCCAAGCCACGACCTCGACGTGAACAGGATGAGTCGCGAAGAGGAGGCCGGTAAGCCAAGCCAGCGGACGATTCGTCGACAATGCGAGCGCCAAGGACGCGAGGACCGCGCAAGTTCCCGCGTATAGAAGGACCTGCGTGAGGTGTTGACCACCGATCCAATCTCCGTAGATCGCGTAGTCGAGCATGACCGACAGGTCTCGCACCGGCAGATACTCCGCCCCGAGTCGGTACCGCTGCTCCCACGAGAAGTCAGTCAGCACGCGCCAAATCGACTCTAGGTCCGACTGATGCAGGAGGCGGTTGTCGCGAATGAGCCAAGGGTCGTCATTTAGAACGAATCCGTACCCGATCGTGCGCGCGTAGAGCACGAACCCCACCACACCGACCCAGGCCGGGTGCAGCCGCGCAACCCACGCGTCCAAACGATCCCTCATCCCCTTCGCCACTGAAGCGCAGGTTAGTCGCTGAACCGTCGGAGGCGGCAATTCGGTGAAACGCCCGTGCCGGAGCGCCGCGAATTAACCCCTCTAAAAAGGGGACTGTCCCCCCTTTTTTTAGCGGCAGTCTTGGT
>CAYZDM010000060.1:0-10023 GCA_964476875.1 uncultured Sandaracinaceae bacterium
CACAGGTGTTGGTGCTGCAGGCTCCCGGACTCATCGGGAGCTACCCCGAGCTCGACGACGTCCGCGCGAAGCTCGGCCCCGATCTCGAGGCGCTCTTCGACAAGGCGGGATACGAGTTGATCTCCTGGGGCGACTCTGGGCAGATTCGAATCTTTTCCACCCACAAGATCCAGCACCCTTCCGACCTGAAGGGCGTCCGCCCGTGGGTGTGGCGCGGCTCGCCGACGATGAAGGCGTTCATCGAAGCTGCTGGCGCCAATGGGGTGACGATGGGGCTTCCCGAAGTCTATTCCGCACTTCAAACCGGTATGGTCGACACCGTCATCGCGTCCTCGATCGGAGTCTTGGCGTTTCAGTGGCACACCCGCCTAAAGACCATGACCAAGCCCGGCGGCGGGATCGTCGTTGGCGCGTATGTCATCAAGAAGGATCGCCTCGCGGCGCTGCCCAAGGCTGCCCGAGACTACATTCGGCAGAGCGCGAAGGACCATGCCGAGGAGTTCCGCGAAGGCGGCAGACGACTCGACAAGGAAGCGAGTGATGCGTTGGCAGGCCGCCTCAAGAGCGTCAATCTCTGGCGCAATCAAGAGGCGTGGGCCGAAGTACAACGGAAGGCTCGCGAAGCGCTGGCAGGGCGGCTGTACTCCCGGTCGCTGTTGACGAGGGCGCAAGAGATCGTAGGGAAAAACTATTGAGGATCAATATGCTTAGATTGATTTGCGGTGCCTTCCTTCTTCCGTGCGCACTGCTGCTTGGGTGCGCCCCGGGCGGCTCCGGCGATTCGGGGGCGGGCGGTTCTGGTGGCACCATCTACGAGCCGGGGCCGGCGTGCACTGCGTTTTGCGCGACCGTGATCGGGCGGTGCGAGGCCTACCGGATTACCGAAGTGGACTGCCGGCAAAACTGCGAGCAAGACATCGACGCGGAGAGGGCGAAGTCCGAAGCCTGCGGGGATGCGGTTGAGGCTGTGTTCCAATGCGCATCAGAGCGTGGTTGCCAAGACATCTACGATACACGGGATGGGGTTCCAATCGATGACTATGCCTGTCAGTCAGCAGTCGATGCCGTCGCCCTCGACTGCCCCCAAAATTAGAAAAGGGCACCCACGAGGTGGGCGCCCTTTTGAGTCCTTCAGTCGAAGACTGACTAGTCGCAATCCCCACTAGAGGGAAGGCCGGTGCACACGTCGAAGTCCGGCGTGCAGAAGTTGTCGCAGCGGCATTGGATGCAACCCGGAGCGTTGGTATCCTGCACGCATTGACCGGTGCAGAATGCCGCGCCACACGCAACCGTCCCCCCGGTGCATGCGACGCATTCATCCGAGAGACCAGGTGGAGAGGCTTCCGCGGTGCCATCCTGTACGCAGAGCGCGTCGCACAGGGCCAGCGCGTCGATGATCGGCTGATCGCAAGTCGGGAAGCAGGCGACCACGGCACGCGCCTCGTCACCACAACCCGGGAGCAGCGGAGTCGATGCCGACGTTCCAAAGATGCAATCGCTGCCCATCGCGGCTGAAGCGTCCGAACCGGTGAAGGTGGCCCCAGCGTCATCGATGTACGTGAGATTGGCGTAGACCTCTGTGTCCTCCAAGTCAGTACAGGCGCCTTCCTGACCGCCGGTGCCGCCGGTGCCGCCGGTGCCGCCGCCCGCACACTGCCCCTGGCTCCCAACGACTTCACCTTCCTCACATTCTCCGGCGCTATTGACGCATTCACCTTCTTCACAAGGGGTACAATTCCTGGCGTCAACTTTGCCTTCAAATGCCGGACAACTCGAACATATGTTCTGGCCATCGACGATCTGATTTGCGGCACAGGTCTCACACTGCCCGGCGGTATTGATGCCTTGTCCTGTGTCGCATCCCTGAGTCGGGGAGCCAGTGTTGCAGGCGGCTACCGAGCCAGCCAATGCGAGAACCCAAATAAGATTGGTTAGTTTCATGGTCGGTTCCTTTCTCATGGCTACACCCGGTTAGAAGATCATCGCCGCGCGGAGCTGTGCGGTCCACAGCCAGGCGTCGTTGATTCCCGCGTTTTTGAAGGCTTGACCCGGTTGCATCATGCCCGTCTCAAGGTCGATCCAGACGACGTCTTTGGCGCCCATTTTCGCACGGATGGCGAGGTCGGCCTCCCAACCCATCCAGCACTCGGCGGTGAAGCCGCACTTGTCGTTGCTGTTCTTGTAGATCAGCGAGTCGAGCTTGTCCGCCCAACCTACGAGGAACTGCGTGTGTAGCTCGAGGCCGTTGACGATCATGAATCGGAAGCTCGGCATGAGGTACTTCGAGTTGTAGACACTGCCGTTGGCACCGAGCTCTACCGCGCCAAGTGGGGCAAGCGCCGAATAGCTCAACGACTTCAATGCGACCTGGTACATCAGGAGGCCGACTTTGATGTTCTCGTTGAAGCCGCGAGCCGTGAGATTCGCACGCGGTTCGGTGAAGGAGAGGGCATCTGCGTCGCCTCGCGACCAGCCGCCCTCGAGCTGTGCTGCCCAGTTTCCCTCGTCCATGAGGCCGATCCGAGCGATCAGGTTGTGGATGTTCGCGGTACCCTCGTTGCAGGGCGTGGGTGGACAACCGCCAGTGAATCCCAATGCGCCACTGTGGCCGAGAATCGTGTAGTACTCACCTTCGGTCGTGAGCGCCAGATTGCGCTTCTTCTTGAACGTGCTCTTCAATCGCCACGCCACGTCAGGGATGATGATCCGGCTATTGGTCGACTGCTGCCAACGATACACGACGTAGGTGCCTAGGAAGAACTCGTCGGTCGCACCGCGGCCGAACTCTTCATCGAACCAAGCAAGGACGTTCGCGATTTCGTTGACGCGTCGATCGAGGTTGGTGAGGTACGCCAGCGGGAA
Organism: uncultured Sandaracinaceae bacterium; assembly: GCA_964476875.1. Classification (GTDB taxonomy): domain Bacteria; phylum Myxococcota_A; class Polyangia; order Polyangiales; family Houyiibacteriaceae; genus SG8-38. The sequence continues at coordinate 2,863 of CAYZDM010000060.1, forward strand.
GGTCGAGCGCTCGTCGAAGGTCGTGAAGAAGGGCTTGAAGTTGGGCTGACTCGCTGCGGGAGGAGCCTGAATACTACTGTCGACCACCGGGTCCTGGGAGAGGCGATCGTACAGGAACGCGTAGATTAGCGGAGTCTGACGCGTGTCGCCCTTGGCGATGCCGCGGGCCAAGGTGATGGGTCGCGTGGCGAACAGAATGCGGTCGAAAGTCTCGCCACGATAGAAGTCGCCCCATTCGGCGAGGCCGTTGCCGGCGTGTGTCAGGGCGCCCATGCCCCAATGCGACTCCATTCGGCCCACTCGGACCTGACCAATGGGCACCAGGAACTCGATCCAAGCACGCTCCAGCTTCAAGGAGTCGCGGAGGTCGACGCCGTTGACGTCGGTGTTCGACTGGTCGACCGCAAAGAGCGGAACGCTGAATACACGCGCGTTGTCGCCGTACGTCACGTTGTCGAAGCCGTCGATCGTGAAACGAAGGCGGGCGATTGGAAGGTCCGGGTTCGGGCCGTAGGTGACCTCGGGATCGAGACGCAGCCGCATGTAGCCGTAAGAGGCGTTCTTGCTCGGAAAGTCCGTGACAGCGGTGCCCGCCTCGCTACCCTTTGGCATTGGCGCGTTGCCAATCCAGTTGTAACGCGTTCGGTAGTACCCGTGGAAGTTGAACCGCAGGGGCACCGCCTCGTCGCCCTTTTGTCGAACGCTCTGGCCGACGTCGCCGATGCTCTCGCGCATTCTGGCGCGCTCGGACGCCTCCGTGCCCATGCCGGCCTCTCCCATCTTGGCCGGCGTGTCGGCGCCGGGTGGGCGCGCGCCGACGACGGTCGGCGTCATCGAGTCCTCTTGCATTGCCTTGAGCTTGTCGAGCTCAGACAGTGGCGGTTCACCGGGTTCGGTCACCTCAGGTGGGGGATTATCTTTGTCGTCTCCCGCGTACTGCGCGGTGACCTGTCCGGTTGACAACAAGGTCGTCATCATGACGACGAGCGCGATCCATCCATACTTCACAACGCACCTCCACCTAATCTCATCGAGAGCGCACCGAATGCGGGCCCCGGAATCGATCCGGACCCCGGTGCAGCGGAGAATGCACAAAGCCGCGACGTTCTGTCTACCTTCTTTTTCTGTAGTTCCACGCGCGCCGGCGCCGATCCGCTGACCGACCGTTCCGAATCGACCGAACAGAATCGGTTCGTCTTCGTTCGTTTCCGGTGTGTCCGGCGTTCGAATCCACCCATTTTATGGGGACAAAAAGAGGATTCTCGATCGCGGTTCGCGATATCGGTTGAGCGATGTTCGACGCTGAACATCCACGCCCGTCGCGATTGCTGTGGTCAGAACAAAAGTATTTTATGTGCGATCGCGCTTCGTCGTCGCGCTTCGTCGTCGCGCATCGACTTCCGATGCAGGCTTCACTCGGCGGCGCGCACGAGTATCCACTGTCGGTTGCCCACGCTAGCGTGAACCTGCACTGGGTCAGCGCCAAGCCAAGTGGCCCAAGGGTGGAGCGTCGGTTCCGCGACCAGGACGACCTCATAGCCTTCGAGTGAGTCGCTCAGTACGGATTCGAAGAACGCGCGCGCATCTTTGTCTGCTTGCGTTCGTTCTCCCACTGCGGACTCGGCCATTCCCTCGGGGAGCCGTCGCGGAATGAATTCCCTGGCCGTGGATTCAGGGACGATGAGCACATCCGGTCGGCGGATGCGGATGTCGCCGTAAGGGGCGTCGATCTCTTCGGAGCCGACGAGGGGATTCCGTTTAGGGATGGATCTTCGGCTCACTCGCTGCAAGCGATATGGGGAGCTCTCGGACACGTCGAAGTGGGGAAGGTGAACGAGCCACCCGTAGGTCTCGACCACGGTGCCCTCGTCCAAGGTCTCGAGATAGTCGTGCACTGCGTTTCGTGCATCACCGCGCTGGGTGAGGTGCACCTCGAAGCTGTGTCCGGCCGCCCACAGAACGAGCACCCCGACTGCGGCCTGACCGACGCGCCCGGTCCAAGTGCCCTCGGACCTAGAGGCCGAGAGCAGGGCGGCAGATGCCACGCCGCCGTAGTACGCCAACCAGAAACCCAACGGGAGGACGAAGCGATGCTCGCACCGCGCCGCCACCAAGGTGAAGAAGACAATGCTACTGACGCCGGCACACAACGGCAGAAGTCTGAACGTGCGCGAGCGAACGCCGTCGCCACCGCCACGGATGACGACGATGCCGACACCTGCCCAGCAGAGGGCCACCACCAACCACGGCCAGTAGTACGTCTCCTGCCCGACCCCGATGTCGATGACGTTGGCGAGTAGCCCAGTCGGTGTTCTCGCGTAGCTCACCCAGTCTTGACTGGCACCGCCGGTGAGTTCGCGAAACCGCGCCGCGAACCCGGTTGGATTGAAGAGCCCGCCTCCGAGGATGCCGAGTGACAACGCGCCGGCGAGCGTGGCTAGGCCCGCGTTTCGATAGTGGGTCGCCAGCGGGCCGAAAGGTCGGTCGCGCCGAAGTGGCAACGAAAGGAAGTAGATCAGACCCGGGAGCACTAAGCCTGCATACGCTTGGTCTTTCGTCGCTACCGCCGCGCCTGCGAAGACGCCGAAAAGTACATAGTCCCGACGCGTCCTCGAGTCCGCGACAGCTATGAGCCGATCGATCACCAGCGCGGTCCACATCAAGTAGGGGCCATCGAGGTTGCTGACCCGCCCGTAGTAGGCGAACGAAAGGCAGGTTGCAGCCCAGATGGCGGCCCAACGACCGGCTTCAGCACTCACGGTTCGTCTCGCGATTCGGGCGATGACCAGCAAAGCGACACAGGCCATGACCACGCTCACGAGCTTTGCGACGAGCGAGCAACCGGTCATCACCGGCACCGTGAGGACCTGATCCATCAGCGCGGGTAGGGTCCAATCGTCAGCTCTAAGTGCCGCGGGCAGCAGGATCGGGAGACTTAGAATCGCCACGATGGCGTTGTGAAACAGCGGGTAACGATGTCCCTGTCCCGGGGTCAAGTTGATCGAGAGGCCGGCGAAGAAGTCACGCGGCGCGATCCCATCGTTTTCCCAACCCATCGATCCGGGCAGGTCCCAGCCGACGGCGACGAGCTGGGAAAGCGCGAAGACGAAGATGATCCAGGCGACCGCCCGATCTTCTCGGTAGAGCTTCACGCCCCGGCGCCAGGACGGAGCTTGAACGCGTAGAGTCGGCCGAGATGGCGAATGAAGTTCAGCTGCTCCTTGAGCGAAAGCTTGCTTTCACCATGCTGGCGGCCCGCGAAGTGGATGGGCACCTCGCTCGGGTTCTGGAAATCGCCCTTCACGTAGATCTCGAGCGCGATCTTGTAACCGATCGGCGAAAGCCGGCGCGAGTCAGGCATGTCGCTGCGGCGGAATCCGAAGAAACCGCTCATCGGGTCCTTGAGCGGGCACAGCGGCCGGGCGAGGAGCGACGGGATGATGGAGTTGAGTTGTCGGAACAAACTCCAGTCGTCGTGAATCAAGCCACCGGCGACGTAACGTGAACCGAGCACGAAATCGCTCGCACCGGTTTGCAGTCGTTCGATCATCATCGGGATCGCGCTTGGCGGGTGAGATAGATCCGCGTCCATCACGACGACGATGTCTCCAACGGAGACCTCTATTCCGTGGATCACGGCCGTCGCGAGGCCGCGTTCTCCTTTTCGAACGATGATGCGGACCGAAAAACGCTCGGCTAGTCCGTCGCAGATTTCTTCCGAGCCATCCTGCGAATCGTCATCGATGAACAGGAGTTCGTAGTCATCTGGGTTGGGCGCGAGCGCTTCATCCACGGCCTTCGCGACCAGGGGAATGTTGGCGGCCTCTCGGTAGGTGGGCACGACAATCGAAATCACGAAAGCCGCTCTAGCACAGTTGGCCTGGGGTGCGGCATCGCTGGCGCCGGTCCGGTGCCTGGGTTGAAAGTCGTGCCGAGGCTCCCATACCTTCACGCCCTAGCGATTCGCTCTGCGGCCACGCACGGTGGTTTCGAGTCGGTACGACTGCATCACACCGACACACTGGAGGAGTTCCCCTACATTCGGGACCTCTACGGAATCCCCAGATTCGAGCTCGTCCCACTCGACGATCGTTCGCTCTGTGAGGAGACGAGCGGTTCCTCGGTGAAGAACACATTGTGTTTCCCGAACAGGTCGTGGCTTCGCGGGATCCTCGCGTCAAAGCCAGCGCCTACTTCAAGACCACGGTGCGTGATGTCTTTCGGCGAGTGCCCCACGGCTATCGCTGTTTTCCCCGCATCGAACGGCACTACCACCGAGCGGTCAATCGGGCGATCATGGGCGGCGTGCCCGGGCACCGATTCTGCGCGGAGTATCTTACTGCAATGACCGAAGTCCCAAAGGCACGCTGGAACAAGCCACACGCGCTCGGCACTCACCTGTCGCAGTCGGTCTACAAACGCTACGACTCGACGGCGTTTCCGCCGCCGCACTTCTATCCGCTGCCGCCCGAGGTCAGCGCCCACTGGTTTCGTTTCTACCGCGGCGGCGTCGATCCCATGGAAGCCATCGATCCGAAGACATGCTGCGTGCACTGGTACGCGTCAGTTCGCACCAAGAAACTCGTGGCGCGCATGGACGAGTCCGAGCTTCGACGCGTTGCCGGTCAGCAGCTCTTCGCGTCTCTCGCGGCGCGGGTGCTCGATGACGGGCTCATCGATCGATGAACTCCCTGTACCAAAGCTCGAGCATCATCAGCGCCCAGATCTGATCACCCCGAGGCTCCCCTCGTTGGTGTTGGCGGAGCAAGGCTTCCACGGCTTTCGGGTCGAAGATTCCACGTTCACGGGCGGTCTGGTCGAGCAGCACGTCGCGTGACAGAGGCGCCAGTTCGTGTCGCATCCAGCGGTCGACTGGAAGCCCGAAGCCCTGTTTGCTTCGGGTCAGTATCTTCTCGGGGAGCAGAGGCCTGGCGACTTCTCTCAGGATGAGCTTCGTCGTCAGTCCCTTGAGTTTTACAGCGCCCGGGAGCGATGCTGCGAAAGTCATCAGCTCTTGGTCGACGAGTGGGCAACGCACTTCCAACGAGTGGGCCATCGAGGCGATGTCTACCTTCGTGAGGATGTCATCTGTGAGATAGGTCTGAATGTCGAGGTCCAAGAGACGGTTCACCGGGTCGGTTGCGGTCGACGTCTCGTAGAGTTCTTCGAAGCGCTGAGCCACCAAGTCGTCCGAAAACCGCTCCCGCATGGCTTGGCCGTAGAGTGCCATCCGATCCGCGTGCGGGATGTGCGCCGCCAGACCGAGGAAGCGCACGTGCTCGGGCTCCATCAAACGGCGGCCATAGTCGCGCACTTGCTGGGCCGCGGGGGTAGGAATACTGCTGATGGTCTTCGCAAGCATTGCGGGCAGAGGCCCGGGGAGTCCTCGCAGAACGCGAGCGGTGCGCGAATGAGAGTAACGGCGATATCCCGCGAAGGCCTCGTCGGCGCCGTCTCCGCTCAGCGCAACGGTGACCCCGGTTCGTGTGTACTTGCACAAGTACCAGGTTGGGAGGGCAGAGCTGTCGGCAAATGGCTCGCCGTAGTGGCGGACAAACTCCGGGATGACGGCGGCCATGTCCGGCTCGACCACGATCTCGTGGTGGTCGGTGCCGTATCGGTCGGAAACCATTTTCGCGTAGGGAAGCTCGCTGAAATCTTTGCTGGTGAACCCGACGGAGAAGGTTTTGACCGGTTGCGATGACTGCATCGCCATCATCGCCACGACGAGCGAGGAGTCGAGGCCACCCGAAAGGAAGGCACCAAGTGGCACGTCCGAAACCATCCGAACCCGAACCGCGTCTAGAACGTGTTCGTGGAGCCGCTCGGTGAGTTCCGGTAGCGAGCCTGTGGTTGGTTGGTCGAATCGAAGTTGAAAGTAACGCTCCGGCTCGCCTACTCGCCCGTCTTCGCAAATCAGTCGGCATCCCGCAGGCAACTTGCGCACGCCTTCGAATGCCGTCGAGGGCGAGGGCACGTACTGAAGGGATAGGAACGCGTCGATGGCTTCGATGTCGGGACGTCGCTCGAAACGGCCTGACTGCGCCAGCGGGCCAAGCTCCGATGCGAACACCAGACCGCTCGAATCGGCGTGATAGAACAGCGGCTTCTTGCCGAATCGATCGCGCGCTAGGACCAAGCGTCGTCGCGGGCCGTCCCAGAGCGCAAGAGCGAACATCCCCCGTAGCTCGTCGAGAAAGTCCACACCCTCTTCTTCGTAGAGGTGCACGATCACTTCGGAGTCGGACCGCGACTTGAAGGTGTGGCCTTTCGCCTCGAGGTCTCGCCGCAGTGCCTGGAAGTTGTAGATTTCGCCGTTGACCACGACGGCGATCGAGTCGTCCTCGTTGGTCATCGGCTGAGCACCCTCGGGTCGCAGATCGATGATCGAAAGGCGCCGATGCCCGAGTGCGCAGGGGCCGCTGCTCAGATATCCGTGATCGTCGGGTCCGCGGTGCACCATCGCGTCGCACATGCGCCGGACTGCTTGCGTATCGGGAGCCCCAGTCGGGTCGATGGTCAGCGCTCCCGCGATGCCGCACACGGTGTCAGGCCTCCTTGGGCTGCTGCGGTGCGCACCACGCTCGCAACCACAGCAGGTTGACTGCGAGCGAGATGCCGAGGCCGATCACGCCAACTTCTCCGAGTGATCTCAGCCCTGGGCTGTCGGCGGTCATCAGTGCGGCAAATGCGACCATCGAGGTGAGGGTGGAAGCCGCGACCGCCTTGTAGGTTGCGTACTGTTGCCTAGGTCCGTCGTAGTCCTGTGCCCAGCGGACGTGCACCGCCCCGTCGACGGTCAAGCCGACTGTGACCGGAACCGCCAGCAGGTTGTATAGATGCAGGTCGATTCCGAAGAGCGACAGGGTCGCGGCGAACAGGATCGTGCTTAGTGCCGTGGCCAGGAACACATCGCGGGTGACCGGGACGGAACGGCTTGCGACCCCGGTGGCCACAATCAGTCCAAGAAACACCAGCGCGAGGATCCAAGGAGCATCTGCGATGAGTGCTGGCGTTACCTCTCCCAAGAGCGCGGCCGCCGACGCGAAAGTCACGTCGGGGTGCGCGGCTCGGAGCTGGTCCAACCAGGCGGCCAGCCGTTCCATGGCACCCGCATTCGAGCCTCGTAGAGGGACGTAGATGATTCCGCTCTGTCCAATG
>CAYZDM010000061.1:0-9999 GCA_964476875.1 uncultured Sandaracinaceae bacterium
GAACCTCGCCTGTCAAAACGGTGTCTCGCCCGATCAAGAAAACATGGGCGTCCTGTCGTCCCTAGCAAGTTCGCTGGAAGCGACTTTCGGCCTCAGCGTGGGCATCGTGTCTGGCGGCAACTCGGCGAGCCTGGGTTGGGCCCTGAACTCGCCCAACCTTGGGAGGATCAACAGACTGCGCTTGGGGGAATCCATCTTGCTCGGGAAGGACCCGTTGGACGGCACTCCCGTCCCAGGCCTACACACCAACGCCTTCAGCCTGGTCGGCGAGATCGTCGAGTCCCAGCGCAAGCCCACATTGCCCTGGGGGCAAATCCAACAGACAGCCTTCGGTCCGCCGCCGCCCCGCAACGATCGCGGCGTAATCTCCCAAGCCATCGTCGCCCTGGGCCACCAAGATATCGATCCGACCGGGCTGCAGGCCCCAGCGGGGATTTCGATTCTGGGCGCAAGCAGCGATCACCTGATCCTCAGCGCCGGGCAGACCAGCATTTCGGTGGGCTCCGAAGTTCGATTCCAGGTCAACTACAGCGCCTTGCTACGCGCCATGACATCGCCTTTCGTCGCCAAGTCCTTCTCCGGCGGAGGCAGCGGCTGATAGAACGCGAATGCCCGGTCGCCGGGGCGAGTCTGACCTGCGTGGCGCATACTCCCAAGTAGCCTGCGGGGCCCTATTGATCATTCATGAACGAAGAAGATCTTGGTCAGGCGCGCGCCCATTGGAGGCATCGTGGCTCCCAGCGACCCGACTGGGCCATCGAGCCCGGACCCGGCCAGGAATCGGTCTGGGACTATCCGCGTCCACCTCGACTCGAAGCCGATGCGAGCCTCGTTCGCATCCTGCACGGAAGCACGGTCATCGCGGAGTCACGACGCGCGGTGCGCATTCTCGAGACTGCGAGCCCACCCTCTCTCTACGTCCCGCCGCAGGATGTTCGGATGGACTTGCTTGCACGAGCCCAGGGTGCCTCCCTCTGCGAATGGAAGGGGTCTGCCACGTATTGGTCGCTGCGCATCGACGGTCACGAGGTTCCCAATGTCGCCTGGAGCTACGAGAACCCGTTTGCGGACTTCACGCAAATCGGCGGATACCTCAGCTTCTACCCAAGCAAGCTGGAGTGCCATCTCGGTGCGCATCGCGTCGCACCACAACCCGGGGGCTTCTACGGTGGCTGGGTAACCCCGGAAATCGTCGGTCCGTTCAAAGGAGAGCCTGGCACAGGCGGCTGGTGAGCGGGCGCTCGATTGGGTCGCGCGCTAGTGCTGGAGTCCGAGCGCCTCGCGGTAGGTGGAATCCCCCGAAGCGTTGTGGTTCCAGTAGTCATCAATGATGGCGCGGGTGCGTACCGCCGTGGTCCGTTGGGGCCCCGCGTGTTCTTCCCAAGCCTGAATGATGTAGGGGAACTCCGGCTCGTGATAGATCGTGAGCTCGCGTCCGATGTGCGCGTATTCGACCGAGACCGCAGACACGGGATGGTCGACCAGGTCGGTCGCGACGTTGTCTCTCTTGGTCACCTCCGCCGGGTACGGTCGCATGCCTTTGTGACGCATCCGGATGTAGTCTAGCGCGGGAATCATCTGCTGAGCGCCAGTCGGGATCTTCGAAGGATCAATCCGAATCTGTGCCCATATGCCGTCCTCCAGGGGAGCATCGGGGAGCGTCGATTCTTGGTCGGCGTCGTCCTGGAAATACGAATGGAGCTGGACGTGCAAGCTGCCCTTGCGACGATTGATCTGAGTGTACACGTTGCCGCACCACTCTTGCATCGAGCTGCTGACCTTCAGCGTTCGCGTATCGGTACTCGCCGCAGGCGTGAACGAAGAGGTCATTAGGGTGTAGGGGTAGATACCCGTGTAGAAGCGACGATATGCGTTCAGCTTGAGGACTGAGAGTGCGCTTGGCGAATCCCCGCGCTCCTGCTTGACTTGAGGCCCAGGGAGAAAGTCCTCGGTCACGAAGATCAAAACGGCCTCGCCGTCGTGCAGATCTCCGTAACGGGCTTGGCGCAGCGCGTAGCGCGTGAGTTCAGCAACGCCCTGGTACCAGTAGCTATTGAAGCTCGCGTGCTGCTTCGAGAACGACTCGGGGGTAGGTAGATTCAGAGGGGACGCACCTCGGGTCGGCGACGCCACAGTGCGCGACTGATCGCGCTCAGCACTGCAAGCAGCCGCGCCTGTTGCGGCGAGCACTAGGGAAAGAACTATGCGAATCATGTAAAACGCCTTGGGTCTTGAAGCGGAAGCGAAACTGACCACTCCCTTCTAGGGAGCGTTTACGACGTGCACAAGCTCGTGCTCGATCGGCGATGCGAGCCGGCGCCATTGGCAGCTCTATTTAGAGTCCTATAGCCGTACGAGGGAACCGAATGCCAGGCGTAACCACATCATTCGTGCAAGGCGCTAGCCGAGGCCTAGGCCTCGAGCTCGTGCGGCAGCTGCTCGCTGCCGATGACGACACGAGTGTCTTCGCTTCCTGCAGAAATCCCCAGGAAGCCACTGAGCTACAGTCCTTGGTCTACGAATATTCGGGTCGATTGCGAATCGCGAAGCTCGACGTTTCTGACGAAGCAACCATCATCGAGGCGGCCAAGCAGCTCGAGAAGCAGGCCGAGCGAGTGTCGCTCATCATCAACGTCGCCGGGGTACTCCACGGACCGGGATTCGCCCCCGAGAAGAAGCTCGCCCAGGTGACTCCCGAAGCGCTTCGGACGGTCTTCGAGGTGAACGCCTTTGGCCCGCTCTTGGTCGCCAAGCACTTTCACCGATTGCTTCGCCACGATCATCGCTCAGTATTCGCGAATCTCTCTGCACGGATCGGCAGCATCTCCGACAACCGCCTTGGAGGTTGGTACGCCTACCGTGGCTCGAAAGCGGCGCAGAACATGTTCACGAAGACCCTTTCTATCGAGCTCGGCCGAGCGGCTCCAAATTCGATCGTGATCGGACTGCATCCCGGCACCGTCGATACGCGCCTTTCCGAGCCGTTCCAAAACGGCGTGCCCAAGGACAGGCTCTTCACTCCCGAACATTCCGTTGCGAGGCTGCTGACTGTGATCGGCGGAGTGACGCCAGCCGATACCGGAAAAGTATTCGACTTTCGAGGTGACGAGATCTTGCCGTAAATGCCGATGAGATCCCAGGCGATGCGAACGTATTGGTCGCCGGGAGATGGCCCATCGACCTGGGCACTAGCGTTAGCCGGGGGTCGCTTCATATCTGACTAACCCGATCTCGCCCGCGGTCCACGAGAACGTGCATGGTCGCAAGCGCACCCACCGGTGAGAGACATCTCTATTGCTCCGCGCGTCGCTGCTCGGTGTCGTGGCGCTTCCTCCAGACGTTCGAAATCCTTCCGGACTCAGTGGAGGCAATGATCTTGATTGGCTATCTGGAGTCTGTCGAAGGCCATGCGGCAAAGGCCGACCAGTCTTACGAAAAGGCAGTCGCGGCAGATCCGCATCTGTTGCGGGCGAGCCAAACCGATAGGAGCCGGTAGGAACCGGAGTACACGCTTGCCTGCGTCCGGGCGCGACAAGGAAATGCGGATGCGGCGCTTACCGCCCCAGCTTCGCCTTTGCGGCGCGCTTCGCACCCATCACCACCGCGTCCTTGAGGTCCAAGGGTAGCGACGTGCGAATGTTCTTCAGCGTCTCAGCCCGCAGGCGCGTCTTCGACACCGCGTGTGCGACCGGATCAAGCTCCAGGAGCGCCGCAGCCTTGTCGCGCGCTTCATCGAGCAACCGCTCGGCCGGTACCAGCGCGTCCACGAAGCCAACTTGCAGCGCCTGCTCCGGCGAAAACTGTTCGGACAAGGTCACCGCGCGCTCACGAGCCGCCGGGTTCAAGCGCAGTCGAAGCACCTCGCACGCAACACGCGGCATCGGAAGGCCAATCGCCACTTCGTTGGCAACGTAGGTGTAAGGACCTGGCACTCCAAATCGGTAGTCGCCAGACAGCAACATGAACGCGCCCATCGCGTAAGCATGACCGGGCGAGGCGATGACCACCGGTGTAGGAAAGGACAACAGGCGGGCGGTCAGCCCGTAGCCCGCGCGCAACATCTTGACCGTCTGCATACCGCCGGACTTCATGACCTTGAGGTCGAAGCCCGCTGACAAGACTCCCTCTCGCCCAGTGATCACCACGGCCGCGCCCTCTCGCTCCACGCGCTCGAGCGCTGCGTAGATCTCGTTGAACATTGCCGGCGACAGCGCATTGCGCTTGCCATCATCCATCGTGAGCGTCGCGACCGAGCGATCGATTTCGAGTGTCACCAACGAGTTAGCCATGCGTCCAGGCATAGCACGTGGCGCAGACGAGCGACCAACATCAAACGTCCGCGTTGCGCGAGTCAGCGCTCGACTTTGACGCCCTTCCAGAACGCAACGTAGCCCTTGATGTTGGCGGCGGCCTCTTTGGTCTCCGGATAGAACCAAGCGGCGTTCTCGTTGCGCTTACCGTCGACGACGAGGTGACGGTAGCTGGCGGTGCCCTTCCAGGGACACACGCTGCGGTGTTCACTTGGTTCGAACAACTCTTCGGCGATGGTGTCGGGCGGGAAGTAGACGTTCCCCTCGACGACCTCGACATCGTCCGACTCTGCCACCACTTGCCCTTGCCAAACCGCTTTTGCCATCGTGCCTCCTGATCCCCGAAACCTAGGGCCACCTCCTCGCCCGTCGAGCCCAGTCGATGATCGAGAGTTGGTGGTCGACGGCGTGTGCGACGAATGCGAAGTCACCCTTGGGATCGGTAGCCGCCGCCAGCGGTGGTCACGTTGACGATGCCAAGGCTTCCGTCCGGGCTCAGCTCGAGCTACTTCTTGGACAGGAATGGCGCCAACAGTACCAACTGGCCCTGGAGCACGTTCTACATGCGAAGGCGTATGCGTAGATTCTCGTTGAGCGACTACACAGTGGACAAGCCAGACGCAGGGGTTTCGCAAAGTTGACGACGGTGTCGTTGCCGATGTCTAGCCGGGTATCGGGGAAGCACGCGCGAACTGCAAATCGAGCTTGAGCAAGCTTTGCTCGTCGTACGACACTCCTTCGAAGTTCACGTCGATATGCGATCGGTCCCACTCGACATGGTCGTCACTGAGGCCAAGGCTGCCGAGTTCTCGGTCGACCGTGACCAGCAGGAGGATGCCGTTGGCCTCCTCGAGCGCGACTTCGAACACGTAGCCTTCGAAGTCGGCCTCCGGGAAGCGGTCGGCGTGGGTCGCCTGCGAGAAATCCAAGAGGATGCTGTGGCTCTCTTCGTCGAAATAGATCTCGATGCCCGGAGTTGGGCCGTGGGCACAAGGGGAGGCTAGAGTCCGGACGTCCTCTGCGGAGAAGATCATCCCCTCGCGGACTTCGGAGATCAGGGGCTTGCTCGTCTGCGCGCACGCGCTGGAGTAGCGAACGAGCTTGATCGTAGAGCCGCTGAAGCACGCATGGTCGGGCGGAATAGGGTCTGGACCGATGTGCCCTGCGTTGATCTTGAAGACATCCGAGTCTCCACAACCAGCTAGCAACCCGAGGACGACGCCGATCAGCAGCGCAGAACCTAGCGCTGTTGACACGGCCGAGGTGCTCTTCGTTTTCATGATGACCTCCCTTGCCGAAAGCAGCGAGGGGCCCATTTGGCCGCCCGCATGCAGTTCTCTGAGGCGCCAGAGAATCATCACCGTCTGCCTCTTTCTCGAAAGCGTCTATACGTAATTCTTTAGTATCCCTTGAACGGGACCACCCCCTGGTGCTGATTCAAGCTTCGAGAGCCGCTTCCTTACAGTCTAGGATTCGAGTATCTCTCGGGCCCACAGGAAGGAGCCGAGTCCCACACATGGAAATCATTGAGCATACAGTCGCATGGTGCCGCGGTGAGATTTTCGAGGGTCGCATGCTGGTGCTCTTTGGGGCGGTCACGGTCGGTGTCGCCCTCGGCGTGTTCTTGTGGAGGCCGACACCGCTAGGAAGAGCCCTCGGTCTCGCGACCCTCGTCCTGGGGTTCGCCGTCCTGTTCCTAGATCATTTCTCGGAGGAGAGGGCGGACGGCTATCAAACGCCGATCGTCGAAGCACTCGAGCACCCGGCCAAGTGGGGACACTCTCCACCCACATAACCCTCCGAATTTGCTGCCTTCCCCCGCGAAAGATCGCAACGTCGAATCTTCACGGATTTCTACAAGAAGATGGCCGCGCCGGCCGAGTGAGCGCGACCGCCGCCTCCGACCGGCAGTGTAACGGTGCCTCACCTCATGGCTGGAGGACATGATGGCAGAACAGTTCTGTGGCGATAGATCTGGGCAGCTCAAGGATCCCTTCGGCCACATCTGGAGCGTCGCGACGCACATCGAAGACGTTGCGCCGGACGATCTGGCGAAGTGATCAGCCGCCTCGGTGGGCTGACTCGAGGAGTCTCAGAAAGTGTGCCCTACTTGACGGAGAAGCCGAACCAGGTTTGACCACTCGTGCTCGACCCGTACCCCGCGTTTGTTCCCTTAACATCGGCACCACCGCCGCCTACGCCGATAGAACCGAGGCTGAACGCGTACTCTCCCGGCGGGAGCGGGGCCGCGGTGGTCATCTTGTAGCAACCATCGCTAATCTTTTCGAACGACAAATCTACGGAGTTGTCTGCAGACTTCCTGTTCTTGCTGCCGCCAAATGTGTTGGTGCCGCCCACAACGAGTTCTCTGTAGCTTTTCTGAGCCTTGAACGGGTAGAGCTTAACCTGCTGGGCAGGATGAATGGATGCGTTGATGGGCTTGAAGGAGAACGATTGGGAGGGTTTGACGGTCGTCTTGGAGTTGGACCCGTCCAAGCGGACACTGTTGTCATAGCCTCTGTAGATCCCTCGCTTCTTCTGCTTGGCGATGGCTTTCTCCATCCCGAGCTCCTGGCTCTTCTTGCCGTCCGGGCTGATCACGTTGACCATGTTGACGAAATCGGGGCAAAGCCCTTGCGCGCTGGCGGTCGAAGAGAAGAGGGTGAGGGCAATGATGAGCACAGTGTTTTTCATAGGATGACGCTTTCTCCGTGACGAACAGTATAGTCACTACATGAACGCATTCCCCAATTCAACGTTCAGGCGCGCGTCTCTCCGGCGGAGAGTCGATCACGATCAGCAGAACTGAGCGGTATTTCGAGGGCGTGAAGTAGCTCCCCGCCCAGCTGGCGTTTAATCAGATTCTGATACAATCAGCGTTCGCCGTGCCCAGGGAGCGTCTTCCTGATTGAACGGTCGGCGAGGAGGAAACGACCCATGTCCGACGCACCTTGCTTCATGATCGCGAACTTCGTCATCCACGATGCCGACAGCTATCGAAAGTACGAGAAGGGGTTCTTTCCTATCTTGAAGCGTCACGGCGGCGAGTTCTTCACGTACGACGACAACCCCGACACCCTCGAGGGTTCGTCGCCGCGGCCGGGTCGCATCGTGGTCTTCAAGTTTCCTTCCGAGGAAAAGGCGCGCGCTTGGTGGGCCGACCCCGACTACCAGGCCTTGTCCCAACACCGGCGTGCAGGCACCGAAATGGAGTTCCTCACCCTCGTCCACGGCTTGCCTCCTCGCGGATGACGACGACTCGAGTGTCATCACTCCGCTGAGGTAGTTGCCGATCTTCGTTCGGGAAGCGACCTATTGTTCGGTTCGCCGATGTGGTACCCCTGCGGCCGATGGGCTGGGAGCGTCGAGGCGTTGCGGTGGCCGCAGCCACGCCATTGTGTGTGGTGACCGCGCACGCGCTTGCGACGCTACAGGCAGCATGGGTGGGACCCTCGGTGGGATCGGCGGCCGCCGTGATGGTGGTGCCTCTGCTCGTGGCCGGGGTCGCGAACTGGGTGAAACCCTCACTCATCATCAGTGGCGTCGCAGTCGCGTCCGTGGGCGGCGGCTTGGCAGCGACCGGGTTTCTTCCGTGGGGGTTTCTGCCCTTGCTGCTCGTGTCAGGTTTGCTTCTCAGCGCCTTGGCCGGACGAATCGCGAGGGCGCTGCCCGCATCGGTGGACGGCGTCTGGACGCGTTCACGGGGTAAGACCGTCGCATGGTCCGTGATGGCGCTGGTCATGTTGCTTCAGGTGTCGCGGTTGAGCGTGTTCATGACCGATCGCGATGCAACTTGGGGTTCCACGTTTCCGCCGATCGAGTTCACGGTGACGCACATGTGCATGGCTTCCTACGTGGAGGCGGCCGATCTGTCGCGCCAGGATGTACCCAATCTCTACGACACCAAGCACTACCCGAACTTCGGGCTCACCGAAGCCGAGGACATCGAGACATCCGTGATCGGGCTGCAATCGTACCTCGACGATTCCTTCCACTACCCGCCACCGTTCCTGTTGCTTCCCCGTGCCTGGCTCGCGGTGAGCAACGACTACCTCAACATCCGCTCCGTGTGGTTTGCCATTCAGTTCTTATCTTTTGTGGCCTTCGCGGTGCTGTTGGCCCGCTGGGTTGGGGGCTCCGGCGGAGCCTGGGCGCTGTGGATGCTGCCGCTGGTCGTCGGGACGATGCCGACGATGTTCAACTTTCAGTTCGGGCAGATCCATCTCTTCACGGTTTGGACCGCGGTCGCGGCGATGCTGGCGTTCGAAGTGAAGCGACCCGTCGTTGGCGGGGTGCTGCTGGCCGGTGGGATCGCGTCGAAGCTCTTCCCGGGGATACTGGTCCTCTATTTGCTTCTTCACCGGCGCTGGCGCGCGTTGGCTTGGACTGGAGTGTTCACGATCCTGTTCGCTCTGCTCTCCGTGATTGTGATCGGCGTTGCGCCGTTCGTGCAGTTCTTCTCCTACGCGCTGCCGCGCTTGTTGTCGGGCGAGGCGTTCTCGTTCGTGACGGACGCGCTGGTCATAACTACCAATCTCTCGGTGCCCGGCTCAGTATGGAAGCTCGGCTTCCTCGGCATCGAGGGTGGCAAATCCATGCTGGGTCCGGCCTCGACCATCTACACGGCGCTGATCTTGTTCGCGACATGGTTTGCCGCGCGTCTCGATCTAGACCGCATCGGACGTGTTCAAATCTGGCTCGTGCTCATCATCCTAGCCTCGCTGCGTAGCCCGCTATTCCCAATATACGGCGTTGCGCCTGTCCTATGGCTCATGAGTATGCAGTTCGACCGCGTCGGCACTTTAAAGGGTATCGTGTGGTTCGGCGTGAGCTGGATCTTCATTAGCAGCGTGCCACCGACGCCCAACCCGGTTGTCACCATTGCGCTCTACGCGGTCGCCCAAGTAGCAATGTTGTACTGGATTCTCAAACCCTTGACGGGTCGCAAGCGAAGCGACACGCAGCCCACGACCACATAGCCGAGGACGATCGACATGCGCCCCCACATCATTCAAGTCTCGGACGCGTTCTGGAACATTCGTGGTTCGTTCAAGATTGGCAAGGTCGTCGATATCGGCACCCAGGCTTCGTTGGTGCGACGTCGGAATGGAAAGTTCGTCCTTCTCGACTCCTGCGGACTAGACGGCAAGGTCGATCAGGAGGTCATGGCGTTGACGAGCGACGGCAGAGACGTCGAGGCGATTCTCAACGTTCATCCGTTTCACACCGTGTTCGCGCGCAAGTTCCACGAGCGATTTCCTCACGCCAAGCTCTATGGGACCGCCCGCCACATTTCCCGCGCCCCGGAGCTTCCGTGGGAGGCGCTCCGAGTCGAGGATCCCGACCTACATGCGCTCTTCGCGGACGACTTCGATTTCTCCATCCCGCGTGGCGTTGATTTCATCTCTGCCAACGAGAACGTTCACTTCTCGTCAGTTCTAGTCTTGCACGGGGCCTCGAACACCATCCATGTGGACGACACATTCATGTACATCAGGCTACCTAGGGCGATGCGCATCGTGGGGCGGCCGGATGCGATGACTTTTCACCCGACGCTGGCCAAAGCGCTCGAGAAGAGAGCGGGGGCGGCAGCCGATTTCCGTGCGTGGGGTGAGGACCTCGCCGGGCGCTGGCGTGCAGCCGAGAACCTGTGCGCCGCGCACACCGCGACCCTTACTTCGCGTGACAA
>CAYZDM010000062.1:0-9960 GCA_964476875.1 uncultured Sandaracinaceae bacterium
CGCAATTCCGTTTGGGTTCAACCCGGTCGAGCTCCGACGATCGATGCAAAGTGCTGGCCAATACGCGGAGATGGCCGAATCGGGCGACCCCAAACGCTTCTTTCATGACCCCCCGTCAGGCGTGCGAGTACGAACCAAACCCGGGCGCTGGTTTCCCCGCTTCCAACCCGATGACGGTATTTGCGAAGTGGTTCGGTTCGACAGCCCGTTTCAGCCGGTCCACCCGGACCAGCACAAGTCTTATCTCCGCCACGACCGCAACCGCGTAGCCTATGCGCGCACCATTCGGCACCGCGACGGCCCGCGACCGACGATTGTCGCGATTCACGGGTTCACCGCCGAGGGCTACCTCATCAACGAATGGTTTTTTGCGCTCCCCTGGTTCTACCGCATGGGTTGCGACATCGCGCTGTTCACGCTGCCATTCCACGGACCACGCCAAACGCGCTTCTCCGCTTTCTCGGGGCATGGGTTCTTCGCTGGCGGGACCTCTCGATTCAACGAAGCGGTCGCACAATCGGTCTTCGACTTTCGCATTCTACTCAACTGGCTTCAGCGCGAACAGGGAGCCGAGCAGGTGGGTGTGACGGGGTTGAGCCTTGGGGGGTTCATCTCGTCGATGCTGGCGAGCGTCGAGAACAAGTTGGCGTTCGCGCTTCCCAACGTACCGATCATCAGCGTCGCGGACTTGGTGCTCGAGTGGCAGCCGATGGGAGCGTTGATGCGCGCTGCATTGGCCGCCTCGAACTTGAGCCCGGCGGATGCGCGGCGCCTAGTGGCGGTGAGCTGTCCGTTGACTTACCCGCCCGTACTGCCACCGGAACGCCTGATGATCGTCGGCGGCGCCGGGGACCGATTGGCACCGCCCAAGCACTCGAGGCTGCTGTGGGACCATTGGCAGCGCTGCCGGATGTATTGGTTTCCGGGAAGCCACAGCATCCACTTGGATCGCGGCAAGTACCTCACGGAGATGGCGCGGTTCATGAAAGATATCGATTTTCTGCCGGAAGGGGGCGCATTGTGATCCGAGTATCCAATCTCGACGCGGGCATGCTGTATGCGGAGACGCCTGAAATGCCCATGCACACCATGGGTGTTCTCATCCTCGATCCGGAGGAAGCGGCAGGCGACTTCGAGGACACTCGTTCGACCTTCGAGTCGGCGCGCCAACTCTTCCGCGAGCGAGTTCACCTCATTCCACCGTTCCGACGTCGCATGGTCCAAGGACCGCTTCAGATCGGAGACCCGCACTGGATCGAGGACCCGGACTTCGACCTCGACAAACACCTCTTGCACGTCTCGCTTCCGTCCCCGGGGAGCATGCAGGAACTATCGGAGTTCGTGGGAGAGTACGCGAGCACCTGCCTGCCACGAGACAGACCGTTGTGGAGCGCTGCACTCGTCGAAGGTCTGGATGGCGGCAAGTTCGCGTTGGTCGTGAAGATCCATCATGCCGCAATGGACGGTGGGCGGAGCGCTGCTATCGCCGGAGAGCTCATGGATACGAGCCCAGAGGGCCGAGTCATTCCCGCTCCCGATGAGCCGTGGGTTCCCGATCGGGAACCCACAGTGCCTTGGCTTGCGGCCGATACGCTGCGGACTCTCGCAGGAAAGCCTCGTCGCGCAGTCGAGGCTGCAACCAAGGTCGCCTCTGCGATTCGAAGCAAGCGCGAGTCGCAGGCCGCGCCACCTCCGGAGAGCCCCGTCTCTGACAAGGCGCCCCTATTCGAGGCTCCACCCACCCCGTTCAATGGGGCCCTCACTCCAAACCGCTCGGTCGCATTGGTCGATGTCGCGTTCGACGACGTGAAGGCGATCAAGAAGGCCTTCGGCACGACCGTGAACGATGTGGTGCTGTCGGCGTGCTGCGCGAGCCTTCGAACGTGGCTCCAGGCGCACGGCGGCCTCCCCGAAGTTCCGCTGGTCACCACGGTACCCGTGTCGGTTCGGCACGACGGCGATGAAGACGGCAACCGGGTCTCGATGATTCGCGTGCACCTGCCGGTCCAGTGCAGCGACCCGGTCGAGCGCCTCATGATGATCAACCGAGAAACGGCACGTGAGAAGAAGCGTCACCGAAAAGGCGGCGGTGGAGACATCCTCAAGAACCTAACGGACCTGGTCACCAACATCACGATCCCGTGGATCGCAACGAACCTCGTCGGAATGTACTCGTCGCGACACTTAGCCGATCACGTTCCGCCACTGTGGAACCTGATCATATCGAACATCGCTGGACCAGCGGTCCCCCTCTACACCTCGGGTGCGAGCCTACGTCAACTCTTCCCGATCGGGCCCGTGCAACAAGGCTCTGGGCTCAACATCACCGTGATGAGCGTCGTAGACCGACTATGTTTCGGCGCGCTGGCCTGCACTGAGCTGGTCCCCAACCTCCAGGACATCGGGGACGGCTTCGTGAACGAAATCGAAGTGCTCAAGGCGCGCATCCCGTAGCGCGGCCGTCGGCTCATACGCTGAGACCGTCACCACGAGGGGCGCCACGTCAGATTCGAACCGAGTACGAGGACCCGGACATCCTCGCCGAAGACGCCATCGACGCGAACGCCGAGGTCCAGATCGTGGCCAAGAGCGAAGTACACGATGCCGCCGGCCGAGTGCTGCACCCAATTGGTAGACATCGCGACGTATTGGTTGAGAGCCGGCCGATAGTACACGGACAGCTCGCCCAGTCGACGAATGTCGACACCTATGCCCAGGCGTGCGGCGTAGTCGGACACGAAAGATCGTGCATGTACTGCGATCGAAATATCCGCCCACATGATGTCCGCGATGCGCAAGATTCGGGCCTGCAGGTAGCCGGAGAGCTGCTCGAACAGATCGGCGGTCTCGCTATGCACGACGCTGGCTCCCGCGTGGAGTGCGACCCGTGAAAAGTTGAAGCTCGCGTCCAGTCCGCCGAAGTATCGTTGGTCGTTGCTATTGGCACAGACGACCTCGTCTCCGGTACTAGAGCCAGGGTCGGGAACGGTGTTGCAGAGATATCCCAATGGTAGGTAGGAAGTGAGCCACCTCGAACGCTCGGGTAGCCGCATGTCGAAGCGCCCGGCAAGTTGGAAAATCCCGAAGCGAATCGAGGCGTCCAGACCCGCCGCACTCACCTCGAAGCGCGGTGCCTGCCAGACGTTGTTCTCGTCGTGCATCGACAGCTCGAAGTGCCCCGCTACGCGAGCGTTCCCCGGAAACACGTCGAACTCGGCATTGAGGCGTCGCTCATCGATATCCCCCATGAACGTGGAGGCGTGGGCAGATAGACCTACGAACGGATGGGAATCGAGCGACTCGTTCTGATAGGCCAATTGCACGCCGAATCGGGTCGTATCGAGCGTCGGTCGATTGTCGAGGGGGTCGGGAACCGTCCCCCCAAACGCGCCAATCGAGAAACCCGCCCACGATGGAGACCGCACACGAAGGCCGTCGAGTTGACCGACGCCCACCGCCACGAAGGGGAGTCGCCCCAGACCAACTTGAGGGCTTAGCGCGGTTCCGTACCCGAACTGCAGATCGCGAACCCGAACCGCGGGTCGAGAGGAGCTACCCGGGCGATTCGCGATGTTCCCCCCGAACCAAGATTGGACCGCGAAGTCGATATCAAAGAAGACGGGCTGCTCGAAAGGCTCGGCGTGGAGTCGGGTGCGAAGGGACGCACGCCCGAAGGATTCGCCGTCGCTGAGCGCGAGGGTGCCACCCACGTCGGTGGAAACCGCAAGGTCGATCTTCTGCCCGGCAGACGAGCTACCAAGCGGGACGTACTCGGGCGTCTGGGTTTCCGCGGGAAGCTTCGCTTCGGGCCATTGATTCTCGTAGGCCGTCAGCGGTTTGGGTTTGGGGAGCGATGCAGCCGCGGACCGCTGAAGCTTGGCATCGACGCGGCCAGTCATGCCAACTCGAAGCTCACGCCCTTTCATCTCGATGACAGCGTGCTTCGCGGTCGCTCCAATGACCCGATAGCGGCGATCCCGAAGATGCACGACCGACCCCACGCCCACTCCGGCGGTCTCGCCTGGCGCCAAGTAGGCGCGTCCGCCAGCAACCTCGACCACTTTGACTGTCACCCTGCGCTGTGATGCCGCTTGGGCGCCTCCGGACACGGCCAGGAGGACCATCAACACCGATGCCGAGGCTGCCCAACGTCGCTTCACCGCGCAGTCCCTCCCGGATGGCAGCTCAGGCATGCGCTGCCGCTGCTGGAGATGCGCCGCCCGTGCTGACTCTGAAGCTTGACTGGATTGTGCGCGTGGCATCCCGTGCAGCGAACCAAACGCGGGGTGCGCGCGGATGTGTGACAGCTATTGCACGGAGCTCCCCGGTGTGGCCCCCGCGAAACGGGGAAGTGCCGATCATGATTGGCAGGGACGACCATCCCGCCGAGCCCGGCACGGACTGAGCTCGTCGATGCGCTCGCGATCGCAGTTGGGTCGATGAATGCAGGAGTCCACGCGCTCGCGACGTGACATTGCGAGCAATCTTGTGGGAACGGCGGCGACGTAGCCGTGCCGCGGTGACTCGGATGGACGTTCGGATCTAGATAGTCGGAGGCGTGGCAAGCGAAGCAGTTGCTTGGAACGGTCGTCCATTGCCTTTCTCCGTTGCGCTGATGGCACTCGGTGCAAGCGGCTAGTGCGTGCATCCCCGTGAGCGGGAATCGCGTTCGGCGGTGGATATCGAACGGCTCCATGTCGTTCCATCGCCTAGACGAGTGGCAACTGCTGCATCGACGGCTCAGTCGGGACTGATGCGGATCGAGATGACAGGTGCTGCAATCCCGCGTCACGCGACGCTCGCCACTGTGGCATTGGTTGCATGCCGCAGATTCGTGCCTTCCGGTGAGCGGGAAACCGGTTCGGGAGTGGTCGAACCCTTCTCCAGTCTTTCCTCCGCCCATTTTCCAGCCAGCCGGGGTGTGACAGTTCCCGCAATCGAGTCCCTCGGTGATCGAGTTGTGATCGGCGGTCTTGGATCGGGTGGCCTTCTTCTCCGGATTCTTCGCCACGGCGATGCCAGCGAGCCCTGCGAGGACAGCGATACAGAGCCCGATACTCGTCGCGCGTCTCATCGCTGCCCCTTCCTGCGGGCGTGGGGATTGCCATGACAATCGGCGCACTCGCTATACCCCAGCCTGTATCTCACCGTTGGCGCGCCGCTTCGCAGACGCACCTTGCTGTGACACGCTGCGCACGCGAGCTCTCCGTGCGCACCTTCGAGCGGATACGCCGCGAGGTCCTCGTGGTTGAAAGCGTTGATCTGGAAAGAGTCCGTGCCGTGGCAGGCGTTACACGCGCGCTCGGGTGCGGTGAGTCGAAACTGCCCCGCGTGCACATCCCGATGGCAGCCCCCGCACTCGCGTGGCGCGCCGCTGTACGTTGCCCCTTTGCCGCTCTGGCGGTCCTGCTTAGAAGGACTGTGACAGCTATCGCAGGCCGTCTCGGCGTGCGCGCCTGTTAGCGGCCAAGCGCTGTGGTCGATTCTGGGGGCATCCCACCCTCGCTCGGAGTGGCAGTGGGCACAGCCGCCGTCGCGCATCTCGACCGCAAACTGCTCGCCGTGAGGGTTGTCGTGGCAATCGCTGCAACGCTTCGCTCCGAGCTCCAGGTTGTGCCGAGGTCGCTTTCCTTGATGACAACCCGTGCAACGGACGGACTGATGCTTGCTTTCGAGTGGGAACTTCGTTCGGCTATGTTGTTCGATGGTGAACAGCGTGGGCCAGAACCCATGCTCGTCGTGGCAACTCGCGCAGTCGGTCGTGCCGAGGCGGCCGCGATGGACGTCCCGATGGCAGTCCCCGCACTCCTGAAACTTCAGGCCTCGGTACCGCCG
This sequence comes from uncultured Sandaracinaceae bacterium, assembly GCA_964476875.1. Classification (GTDB taxonomy): domain Bacteria; phylum Myxococcota_A; class Polyangia; order Polyangiales; family Houyiibacteriaceae; genus SG8-38. The sequence goes on from CAYZDM010000062.1 coordinate 5,836, forward strand.
CTGCACCGGAAGCTGGGGAGAGTGGCAGCGTTTGCACACAACCTCTCGGTGCGATCCCTCGAGGGGAAACGCCGTCTTCGGGTGAGCGCGAAGCCCGATCTTCTTCGGCAGCCCGAGCCAACGAATGCTGGCGTGACAGTTCTCGCATCGGTTCCCGAACTTGGCTTGGTGGACCTGGGCGTGACAGGCCACGCACTCCGTGCCCACGCTGGGAGGGGCGACGTTGCCCTCATCGTGACAGGCCTCGCACTTCGTCTTCGAGTGACCGGCGGCGAGGCTCAACCCAGGATGATTCCTCCGAACATTGGTGACTTCGCTCCAGTCGGTTTCATTGTGGCAAGAGACGCACTCCTCCCCGCCAAACCGGTCGTCGTGTGGATTCTCGTGACACGCGGTGCACGCGGTCTCTAGCCCGAGAAACGTCGCGTGGCCGCGTCTGTTCTGGCGGTCATGACAGTCTCGACACTGAACCGAGCTGTGTGCGCCCTTGAGCGGCCAGCCCGACTGGCGATGGTCGAAACGATTGGGGGAGCCACCGGGCCAACGAACGAGCTTCGCGCTCCTTCCAAGGTGCTCGACGTGACACTGACCACACTCCTGCCCGCGATAATCGCGCCCGTGCAGCCCGGCTCGCTTCTTTATCTGGGAACCCAGGTCGTCATGACACGCGAGGCAAGCATCGGTGTCCAGCCGCCTGCCGGTCGAGTGACACTCACTGCAGTTGGCATCGCCATCGATCTCGGCATGACCGCTGGCCAGTTTTCCGGGAGAGAGAAACTGGGCGCCGGTTGGGCGAGGCACCAGTACGCCCGCAATCCCTGCCACCGCCATCAAACAGCCCAGGATCGTCAGCGCCGCCGTGCGTCCTCTCATTCCGAGAAGATCCAGCGATATCCGTATATCCAGGCCACTGCGATATGAACCGGAACGATCAGAACGAGGATGAGCGCCAATAGACGGTGAAAACCTCTCCACGATTGAAGTAGCGAGGAGGCCCCAACTGCAACGACTTCGCGCGTGGCATACTTGCGCACCACTCGCTTGGCCTTTCGAAACGTCCGACGCTCCTTGCGTTCGAGAACCCCTTTCATCGGTGCGTCTTCGATGACGTAGCTCACGATGAACCCGCGGGAGCGCGCATCACTTGCCCACTTCGGGACGGCAGCGAGTTTGGCGAGCAACCACCGATGCGTGTCCACTTGCGTGACCTTGTGGATCGTGAGCGCGTGATAGACGCGCGCACTGCATCCGGGAGCCAACTCGTCCAGAGACCCCAGCGCCTCTTCGAGCGCTGCGCGATCGGGTCGCGGGGTGAGCGCGTACAGATATCGCCCCGCAATCCCAGTGACCACCACCACCCCGAGGCTGGCGGCGGTGACGACGGCAATGGGCGTCCGGAACTGAAACGCGGAGTGAAAGAGAACCAGGAGAGACCCGACGAGCCCGGTGAGCACGTGTAGATTGAGCCAAGTCGCCATGGACCCAAGCGACCAGCGTGCGAGTCGGCGCCGTGCCAGATACAGAAGGTTCGCCAGGATCAGGATCGTCCCAACGATCCCGTAGCCGTGACCGACCAAGCCGCCCGGCCGCAACATCTCGTACCCACTGTGCTCGACCCTCGCCTGGAGATCGGAAAGATAGAAATCCTGACCGAAAAGCCAGAGCACGCAGGCGAGCGCGGACAGCCCGAGCACCACCAGCAGGATGGCAAGTCTCGCGCGCCGCGCCTTCGACCTTGGTTTTGTCTGCCTCCCCACAGGCCCCCTACGGACGACGGATCCCCATCCGACGTGCATACTAGAACTGCAAAGAGCATACTCCAAAGAAGCCGAGTGTCACACAAAAGGGTTAATTCATGACGACATGGATAGCGCTGGGCTTCTTCGCCGCAGTCGCTCTCGCGCTCAACCTTTTCTGGCGACAAAAGGAGCAGGTACGCACGGAGGAGGGGCGCCAGGAACTCGCAGAGTTGAGCGCCATGGGGGAAGTCGTCCCTGCCAGTATTCACCCAGTCATCGACCCGATCCGCTGCATCGGCTCGGGCGCGTGTGTCTATGCATGCCCGGAGAAGAGCGTTCTCACGGTGGTCAACGGCCGAGGGGTGTTGACCAATCCGCTCGGCTGCATCGGACATGGCGCGTGTGCCGCTGCTTGCCCAGTTCAGGCGATCAGCCTGGTGTTCGGAACCGCCAAGCGAGGAGTCGAGCTTCCGCAGCTTGATCCCGATTTTCAAACCAACCAACCCGGGGTGTACATCATCGGGGAGCTCGGCGGGATGGGACTGATTCGTAACGCAGTGTCTCAGGGGCGACAGGCCGCCGACCACATCATTGCAGGGGAGCGCAAGGCGTCCGGTGAGTCTCTCGATGCGTTGGTCATCGGCGCAGGCCCGGCCGGCACGAGTGCAACGCTACGCCTGATGGAAGCGGGGTTGCGGGTGTTGTTACTCGAGCGTGAAGCGTTCGGCGGAACTATCACTCACTACCCCCGGGCCAAAGTGGTCATGACCGGCGCCCTCGATTTCCCGATGTACGGGCGTGTGTCGAAGCGAAAGATGAGCAAGGAACAGCTCGTAGAGCTGTGGGGAGACATCCGAGAGAAGACAGGCTTGCAGGTCGCCGTCGGAGAGTTGGTCGAGAAGGTTGAACGAGCCGAAGATGGCGACTGGCTGGTATCCTCGACGGGGGGGGCATTCAAGGCTGCGAATGTGCTGTTGGCGCTCGGTCGTCGAGGCTCCCCTCGGAAGCTCGACGTCCCTGGCGAGGAGAGCTCCAAAGTCATGTACCGTGTGATCGAACCGGATGTGTTTCAGGACCAGCACGTATTGGTGGTTGGGGGCGGCAATGCGGCGGTGGAGTCGGCTTTTGCCCTAGTTGATGGGGGAAAGTGCGCCTCGGTGACGATCAGCTATCGAAAGAACAACTTTGCACGATGCCGCCAACCCAATCGCAAGCGCATCGAAGCGGACGTGGCGGCTGACCGGCTCACGGCGCTCATGGGTACACAGGTCGAGGAAATTTTCGAAGATCGAGTCAGCCTGCGCGATGCGGCGGGACAACAGACCTCGATTCGAAACGATGCCGTGGTGATTCAGATTGGTGGAACAGCTCCGACCGCACTACTTCAAGACGTCGGAATCGAAATCGTCACCAAGTACGGCGAAGCCTAGTTGCTGCCGTCGGGGTGGCAGTCTAAACAGAAGTTGGGAGGCGCGGCGCCCTGCGGGTAGTCGGGCTCCTCGCGGTGTTTGTCATCCATCTCGGCTCGCGTGTGCTCGCCGTCATGACACCCGACGCAATCGGCGTTCTCACCGTCCACCGATGATCCGAGATCGGGGTTGTGACACGAGACGCAATCGTTGCGGTACTTCGAATGCGCTCCGTTCTCGATCGGGAACGCATTCTCTGGGTGGTTGCCCCCGACGGCCGGCGTCCACGCGTTGGTCGTATGGCAGTCCTGACATGTGGTCTGAAACGCCTCGTGTCCAGGGAACGGACTGTTGTCGTAGTCATCCTGATGGCAACCGACGCAGACGGTTGGCGTGCCCTGGTACACGGGCGGGTCTCCAACATGACACGAAGCGCAAGCGACCGTCTCGTGCGCACCATTCAATGGCCAGGAGTGCATGAACGCGGCGGGCATCCACGCATCGTTGCTGTGGCAACTTCCGCAGGTGTCCGGGAAGCCCTCATGGGGCGGGTTCAGAGCATGCTGAACGTCGGTCGCGTGGCACACGATGCAATCGGCGCTGCGTACCTCCACCCGAGCGTGGTCCTGCGTGCCGCCGGTACACGCCGTCGCGAGCAGCGTTCCACTCGACACCACGATCGCCAGGAGCCGATTTGTCGCTCGTCCGGAAGTGAACATGAATTCCCGGTAAAACGTAGCATGTTGAGCCGGTCAGCAGTCGAACCCCTCCGTTTCACAGGGTTTTTGAGGACGACCTGGCAGGATTAGTTGAACTAAGTATGCTGTAGCCCATGCGGGTTATGCAACGGGAGCGGCTCCAGTGGCTCGTAGCGGCCGCGATGTTGAGCGCCCAACTCGCGCCCGCGGGCTGTACAGGAGCTAGCCCGACGACCCACGAGCCGGGCATCGTGCGACAAGAGAAGTGCATCAGCTGCC
>CAYZDM010000063.1:0-9925 GCA_964476875.1 uncultured Sandaracinaceae bacterium
GTCGATGCCGTGTAGACGCTCTTGGTCCCCATCAACATCCGCGTCGGCATCACCGTGAGGAGCGCACCGATATTGTGGGCGATACTTCGTCCCGTGTAGCTCGCGATCGAGTCCAACCCGTGGCGGCGTTGAATGTCGGCCAAGCGAGTCGCGGTCTCGTCGAACGCTTCGTCCCAACCGATCTCGTGCCACTCTCCATCGACCTTCTTGATCGGTCTACGAAGACGATCGGGGTCGGTGTGGACGTCTTGCAGCCCGGAGGACTTCGGGCAGATGTTGCCCTTGCTGAGGACGTGGTCCTGGTCACCCCGAATCGAGAGGATCTCGTCTCCGCGATAGTCGACTGCGATCCCGCACATCGTTTCGCAGAGGTGGCATGTTCGGTAGTGCGTCTTCGTTTTCGAGGCGTCTTGATTCACTGAGTCGCCCATTCCACTTCAGCCTTCCACACGCCGAAATCCCGCATCATCGATCGAAGCGGTCCAGTGATCTCGCCCTCCTAGAAGCCGCCAAAGAGCAGAACGATCTGCAGGGCGCCGATGCCTGTACCGATGACGCCGCCGGCGAGGACGAGCTTCCATTCGTCCTTCTGAAACACCGGGCGGAGGATCCCGCTGAACTCAGCAGCGTCGAGGGAAGCTAGGTTCTCCTCGAGCTGAGCGTGGATGTGGTGTGACTGGTCGGCGAACGCCTTGATCTGGCCGCTGTCGCTCATGTTCGCGTTCCGCACTCGGTCGAGCAGGTCGGCCTTGGCCTCCGCGAGTTTGTCCTTGGAGACGAGCATCGCCACCATCGCGTCACGCTCGTATGCTTTCATGCTTTCCTGGACCTGATCTTCGAGAATCCCGAGGACTCGATCGCGCGACGGTCCGTCTGTCAGATGCTTCACCATCTGTTCGGCATTCAAGACGCGTTCGGCGATGACGTCGGCAAATGAAGTCGCCACTTCGCGTTGCCGCTTGATGAAGACCCCTTGGATCCGGAACGGTCCAATCTGTTTCGGCTCACGCGGCTCGAAGATCAGGTTCAGCGCAAGCCAGTTCGTGACGTAGCCAACCAGGAAACCGGCCGCGGGGAGCACCCAAGCGGCCGGATAGACGATCCAAGCCAGCATCTGGAAGACGCCAAACAGGAAGCCGAACCAAAGGCCCGACCGCTCGATGAATTTGAACTCAGGGCCCGCGATCTCGAGCAGCACCCGGCCGAGCAGGGCGCGGTCCTCAACCATCGCGTCGCGTACGATCGCGTCGATGTCGATGAAGTCAGCTGCCTCCTTGCCCATGCGTTCGAGGATCTCCACCGTCACGCTTCGCACATTCCGCCGCACCAAGGTGTTGATGTAGTCGCGCAACTTCTCTCTGGCGCGGTCCCAGGACTCAGGAGCAATGTTCGTCGAGAACTCGCGGATGATCTCCCGGGACACGTCCTCGACGATGCGGTCGAGCTCCTCGTTGTCCTCGTGGCTGATTCCCGAGAAAATCTCCTCGATGTTCACGAGCTTCTCGTGAATGAGCTGGCTGAAGCTCAGTGACATCTCCTCCGCGTTCTTCGGGATGACGCCCTGCCAGCCGAATAGCGGCGGAATTCCGACAAACTCCACCGGGAAGAGGGTTGCTTTGACGGCGAGCCAGTTCGTAAACCAGCCGATGAATCCCGCGATGAAGGGGATCAAGAGGACCAGAGGGTTGAAGTCGTCCATGTGTTGTCGTGCTGGCTATTCCGCCGCTTGCTCTTTCTCTTGGCCGAGGTGCGCGAGCACGATGCGGGCGCCGTTGAGACCGGGTAGGCAGGTCACTCCAGGGCCGGGGTGGCAAGCACCACCAGCCATGAAAAGGTTTCCAAGAGGGGTCTCGTGGCCGCCGTCCCAACCCGGGACCGGGCGGTCGCCGAACATCTGACCTGGATGCAGAAGCCCCATCGAGAAATCGCCCTCGGTCGCGTTGAAGGCCTTCTCGAAGTACTGCTGGGTAAAGACGACCTGGTCCATGATCAGGTCTCGGAAGTCGGGGATGACCTTCTCCATCTGGGTGATCATCCGATCGACCATCAGGGTCTTCATCTCGTTGTGCTTGCCCGCCGGAATGTCCGTCGGGAAATAGTGCGAGAACATGGTGCAGGTATGGGTACCGTCGTCGGGCGCGAGGCTCGAATCGAGCTGCGAAGGGAAGTAGCAGTACACCGCCGGATCGTCGGCGACCTGCCCGGCCCGCGATTGCTGCCAGGCGCGGTGAAGCTGCTCGGGCGACTTGATGTAGGCGACGAGCCAGCTCTGCACGGTGCCGTTCACGAACGCGAGTTGTTTCGTGAAAGTCGGCAGGCGCTTGATGGTCATGTGGACCTGCACGTAGCCGTTCGCGTATTCAATGTCGTCGACGGCGTTGCTGAAGTCCGTGGGCAAGCTGCCCGGCTCGCAGAGATGCGCGAAGGTCATCTTCGAATCAAGGGTCGAAATGACAGCCTTCGAACGAATCTCCTCGCCATCTTTGAGGCGAACGCCAGTAACCGCGCCGTCTTCGGTGATGAACTTGTCCACGATGGCCTTGAAGCGGACCTCGCCGCCGTAGCGTTCGAACACTTTCTGGAGCGTGGAAGAGACGGTGCCGATGCCACCCTTCGGGATCTTGAAGTCGTAGGTGTCGCCGGCGGTGTAGTGGTACGACATCGAAAGTGCGCTGCCCTTCGTAAAGGGACCCATGTGTGTGCCATCTATAGCCGAAGCGGAAAGCGAGCCCTGAATCAGACTGTGCTCGTCAGACTCCTTGAAGAACTCGCGGATGACCTCCATCGCGCTTCCGTAGCTGAGTTTGGAAAGAGCCCGTCGCGTCTTCTCATCGGGTGCCATCGCGATGATCTCCTCCAGCGTGGGAGGCTTCTCGTGCATGTACTTCTCGAACATCTCCTTGAAGTTGGCGAAGAACGAGCCGAGGCTATTGAAGCCGTCCAGGGCCTCGATGCCGTGGTCCTCGGCAAGATGATTCGCAAGGTCGATCGGATCGGTGTAGCCGATGAAAGGCGTATCATCCTCATCCCCGAAGACCGTGAACGAACTCTCCGGACGGATGAGCTCAAAGCCCTCTTTGTCCATCTCGAGGTACTTGATCAGCTCTTCACGGAAGATAAGAAGCGCCCAGGCGCCGACGCTGTGCTTGTAGCCCTTGAAGAGCTCCTTGGTCGCTGCTTGCCCGCCGGGCCAGTTGGTCTTCTCGAGGATCAGGACCTTCTTGCCAGCGCGCTGTAGCTCGACTCCGGCAGTGAGACCGTTGTGGCCCGCGCCCACGATGACTACGTCGTACTCAGACATCAATTCGTTCCTCTCGCCTCAGCTCTGGTTCGCACGGTAGTGCGAGGTCTCGGTGGTGAGGGTAAGTGATCGGTCGGGATGGATCTTCTGCGCCCGGGCGAAAAGAGTCTCTTCGGTTTCGACTCTCTCGTCATCCTGGACGCAGACCTCTGGGGGACAGGCGGCGGCGCACATTTGCTCCCCGTGGTGACCCACGCACTCGGTGCAGAGCATGGGATCGATGACGAAGATCTCCTCTCCCATCGAGATGGCCCCATTCGGGCACTCGTCCTCGCAAGCCCCGCAGTTGATGCAGTCGTCTATGATAATTGTTGCCATCTCGAGCCTCTGGTAGAGCGCAGCCGCGGCTGCGAAGAGAGTGATAACACGGCATGATACAGCAGACAAGATTTGTATTATGTTTCTTTCTTCTTATTGACGGCTTGGAGTGAGCCCTGCTAGACCGGCGAGTGGCGTAAAACCCTTTGATCTAGAGGACATAGCGCTGAAGGATGCGTCCGCGAAGCGCACCAGCATCTCCTGCGAGGCTGGGCTGACGTAGCCTGTTCTGCGGAGCGCAGACCCAATGAAGTACATCAAGCTGTACCTCCTATTCACCGTGTTGGTGTGGTTGCCCTGGGGCCTGATGTGCGTGTTCGACATCAATCTCATCGCAGACGTCATTGGGGTCGTGGGCCTCACCCCAAGCGGCAACAGCGATCTGCGTGCGATGTACGGCGGCGTGCAAACCGCAGTAGGTCTGTTCGCCATGCTGGCGCTTTTGGACACGCGGTTCCTTCCGAACTTTCTGCTTACCCTCGCCATCGTAGGCGGCTGTCTTGCCTTGAGTCGTAGCTACGGCTTGTGGGTCGACGAAAGCAGTACCGGGTACACTTGGGGCGTTCTGGCCTACGAGTACTTCGCTTCCATATCGTCCGTGCTCTGGCTCCGATTCCTCGAACGCAGCACTTGAGGGAAGCCCGGCGAGGTTCGCTAGTAGAAACGCACGTCAGCCTGCATGCCGCGCTCGCCCGGATGCATCGACAGCTCGGTCACGAAGTCAGGCTCGAAGCCGTCGGCGAGGTTGGGCTCGATCCGCTGCAACAGCGTGGCGAGGATCATTCGCATCTCGATCATCGCGAACTGCTTGCCGAGGCATACGCGTGGGCCGCCTGCGAACGGAACGTAGGCGCCTCGCGGAAGACTTCGTTCGAAGTCGCGTGTCCAGCGCTCGGGTCGAAACTCCAGCGGATTGTCGTAGTACTTCGGGTTCCGACCGGCGGCGATGTGGCTGATCGTGATCGTCTGGCCCTTCTTGATCTCGTAGCCCTCGATGACGAGATCGCGTTGCGCTTGGCGTGCGTACGCCCACACGGACGGCAGAAGCCGCAGCGATTCCTTCACGACCATCTCGAGATACGGAAGGTTGGGGAGATCCTCGATCTCGGCACGCCTGCCCTGCAGGACCCCGATGAGCTCCTCTCTCATCTTGGCGACTTTGTCGGGGTTTTTCGCAAGCAGGTACCAGGTCCAAGTTAGCGCGTGCGCCGTCGTCTCGTGGCCAGCGAAGATCAAGGTCATCGCTTCATCGCGAAGCTGCTTGTCGGACATCCCGCCTTGCTCGTCTTCGACGAACACCATGTGGGAGAATAGGTCGCCGCGGTCTTTCTTGTTCGTGCGGCGCTCTTCGTGCACCCGTCGAATGATCTCCTCAATCCTCGCGATGGCTCGCTTCTTTCGACGGTTCGCGGCGGTGGGCCACCAGTCGGGGCGCGGGATCATCTTGTCCGCGTCGGTGACCAGGATTTCACTGATGTCGGCAAGTGCGTCGCGGATCGTCTCGGAGTCGCCCTCTCCAATGTCGATGTCGAACAAGGTGTCCGCCACGACCTCGAGCGCCAGCGCGTTGAGCTCCAGACGCATGTCGCGGCGCTCACCTTCTTTCCAACGGTTGAGCATGCGCTCTGTGAACGCGGCCATCGTCGGGGCGTACGCGTCGACACGCTTTTTATGAAAGCCGGGAAGGATCAGCTTGTGTTGGCGCTTCCAAGACTCTCCGTCGTTGGGAATGAGGCCGTCGCCGAGGAACGGCTTCCACATCGACTTGATGTAGTCGGGCTTGTAGAAGTCGGCCCAATGCGTGACGTTGATCGCGTTCACGACCGCAGGGTCCCGAACGAACAGGAGATCGCGAACCAGCGCTCGGGAGATGAACACGTCTCCGTACTTCGCGTGATTGTCGATCAGGAAGTTCGAACGTTCGCCAGCCAGTTCGAGCGCGCAGCCCCAGAACCAGTGCCCCTTCATCCGCGGGATCGGTCGTGTCGGGACAGAGTTGGGACGTGTTGTTGCAGCGACTTCCGCGGTCACGAAAATTATCTCTTTCAAAAAGGGGACCGTCCCCTTTTCCTGGGGGGGTTTACGCTGTGGGGGGTGGGCGGTGCAAGGGTGACGGGGTTGTTGGGGTATAGGATGGGGGAGAGTTAATCCCTTTACGCCGGCCAGGGCAGAAACTATACGCGTGCGATGAAAAGATTTGCTCTTAGGTTGTCCTTGCTCGTCAGCATGGGCTTGGGAATGGTCGGTTGTGGTGACAGCGGCAGCGGCGGTAGCACCTGTCCGAGCGGCGAGGTGGAATGCGACGGCGTTTGTATCGATGCCATTGAGCCCACACTGGAATCGATCCAGGTCGGTGTCTTCAACGGCAGCTGCGCCGCCAGTTCTTGTCATGACGCGAATCTTCCGCAGGCGAACCTCGATCTCAGCGGTGCTGAGGCCTCCGCAGCGGACTTGATCGACGTCGACGCAGAGCAGGTGGACGGCTTGCGAGTTGCACCGGGCGACAGCGCGAACTCGTACGTAATGAACAAGCTGCTCGGTCAGAACATTCCAGCGCCATTCCTGCAGATGCCGGTCGGACTTCCTTTGTGCGAAGCCAAGATAAACGTCGTTCGTCAGTGGATCGACGACGGCGCGCCGATCAACTAGCGCACCAGCGAAAGTGGCGCGGCTCGAAGGGGTTGCCTAGAGAGCGCTCAGCGCGGCGCGTGCGGACTGTACGTCGGCGACGTATGGCTGGCCCGCGTCGAGCGCTGTGACGGCAGCATCGATCGACTTCATGGCCTCGGCGGCTGCTGCGTGGACATCGGTGAGACCCGCCTCCGAAGCGGCGGACTGGGTCGCAACCAGTTGAACCAGCGCTCGCCGAAGGTAGTCGCGCTCGCTGATGCTCGTCGGTGTGTCGGACTCCGATCGTGCGAGCAGGTCGAGCGCTTGTTCAACGCCTACGGGCGCTTGCGAGGCCGCAGGAATCGTTGCGGCCGTCGTGGGGACGTAGCGCGTCATCCCGTTGAACGTGCCGGTGTAGACGGTCCCGTCGGGGGCAACGGTGGTCGCCGCGTAGATCGAGTTCTCGCAAGAGTCGGGGACCTGCTCGAGGACGTCTGCGACGCCGGGAAGAACCTTGACGATGGTGAGAAGCTCCGGGGGGCACTCGCCTGAGCCGGCTGGTACCCACACACGCGACTCCCCGGTTTCGAAGTCGAGCCCCTCGAGACCGAACTGGCCATCACGCTGACCCGCCCCGTACACGAGACCGGCGCCCTCGCTGATGCTGGGGATGCCATTCGGAACGCTGATGTCCGGGTTGGCCCAGACCGTGGAGCATGTGCGCGTCTCGGGGTCCCAATCGATTCGCTCGAGGCCGAACGGTGCCTTCTCCGGAATTCCGCCCTCGAGCGCGGAGACCGTGTTCTGCGCGATCGCGCCGAGCGCTAGCATCGACGGAGGATTGATCGTCGGGTTCGTGAGCAGGTCATTGACGACAACCGCGGCATAGCCACGCACGGCTACCGATTGTTCAGAGATCGCCTGGGTAGCCCCCGTACCGAAGTCGACCGGCACCTCGCACGCGATTCGGGGATCTTTGCCTGGAGCGATGGGCTCCCAGTCGGCCGGCACCTCGTCCCGCCAAAAGAGGACCAAGTTCATGAGTGCCTGGCCGTCGGTGATCACGACGAAGCGGTCGTCGTCGACGTCGGTGCCCATCAGGCTTGGGGTCGAACCTGAACCTGGGCCCAGCCGGATCGGGCTCGGGACCTCCGTGGCTGACTCATACTCAGCGCGCCACGCGCGCGTCAGCTCGCTGCCGTCCCAGTTGAACCGGTACATCGCGGCGCTCGTGAGAACGTAAATTCCCCCGTTTTCGTCCACCGCGACGCTGTTGGAGACGATCTCGAGGTCGGCCTCGTCTGCCGCGGCGCAGTTCTCATTGGTCGACACGACTGGCACCTCGCCGAGATTGTCCGGGTCAGCGTTGGGCGAGATCACGAACAGGTTGCCGAACTCGGTGGCAAAAGCCAACTGGCCGTCGTAGGTCAGCGACATCCCCGCGATGGTGTCGCGCTCGTTACAGAACACCTCATCGGGCATGAAGATGCGCTTCTTGAGCGCGATTGGCGACGAGCGGTCACCATCCACGCTGTCGCCAAAGAAGCCGACAAAGCGGGTGCGGCCGGCGATGAACCGGTTCTTCGAGTCGATCGCCGTGTAGGCGCCACTCAGGCCGAGCGTGAAGGTGGGTGCATCGTCCTCACGTTCGGAGGGGACATACCAGTCGATGATCTCGAAGGTGTCGTGGTCGACTTTGGCGATCGCGGCATCAGCGCCGGTGACGGTGGACCAGACGGCGCGCCCGCCATCTTCATACGGCGCGCTGAAGGAGACGACGACCGGTGCGCCGGCGCCACGGAGCGCGAAGTGCTCGCTGCTGGTCGTCGCACTGTCTGTTGGCCCTGGCAGACCCGACGAGCCCTGCGCGTAGCTCGCTCTGTGCGACCCAGACCACGCTGTGTCTCCGAACGCGGTACTGCAAAGCGGTTCGTTCGGTGAAAGCGGTGTCGTGCACAAGCCAGACAGGTCGGTCGTGGGCGTGTAGTCGGTGCCGTTCGGGTTGCTGGAATCGCTCGTCCCGCAGCCAAGCGCCACGGTGAAAGCTAAGAGAGGAAGAGAGAGTCGGTCAAGCATAATGCCTCTCTTTTAGCAAGAGATGCGCCCGAGCCAAACCGCACTATGATCGCCGCATGTCCGCCATCGACGAACTCGGCAACGCCACCTATGTGAATCTCGAAACGTTCCGGAAGAACGGGACCGGAGTCCAGACGCCGGTCTGGGGTGCTCGGAACGGAGACGAGATCATCATCTTCACCAACGGTGAGTCCTACAAGGTCAAACGCCTGCGACGAGACACGAAAGTTCGAATCGCGGAATGTAGTGTTCGCGGAGCGCTAAAGGGACCGTGGCACGAAGGGACCGGTCGCATCGTGGAGGATCCTGCGGAACAGCAGGCGGGCCTTCGCGCGCTCCTTGAGAAGTATGGCTGGCAGATGAGACTGGCAGACTGGGGCGCGAGGATTCGAGGGTCGAAAAAGAACTGGGCGCACATCGCGGTACGTTTGACGAGCGTTGAATAGCGGGGCGGTAACGCCGGTCGGAGGGTGGATGCGACTAGTACTGATCACCATGGTGGCTCTGGGCTTTTCGGCCTCGAGCGTGGCCCAAGATTCGACTGAGGAAGGTGACGTTCGTTCGACGAGCGAGATCCCGGACGACATGCCGGCGCCTCCAGAGGACGCGCCGCCCGCGGATGCGCCGCCCGTCGACGGGAGCAACAACAGACCGCCGCACCCGGAGACACCCGAGGACCTCGCGGAGCCGCAGCCATCAGCCGAGATGCTCGCGAAGACTTCCTACCACTGGCTGCCCGGTCATTGGAGATGGACCGGCGACCAGTTCGAGTGGACGAGCGGTGAGTGGGTCTACAAGGTCAAGGACATGATCCTGGTGCCGCCGCGCTGGGAATGGAACGGCAAGCAATGGGTGTTCCATGACGCGGGTTGGGCGAAACCGGGCACTAGCAAGGTGAGCTATCGGACTACGCCGGCACCGGGCGGGCCCGATGCTGCGGCCAACCCCGAGGCAGTTCCGGCTCCGACCAGCGAGACCCCAGCGCCGCAGACCTCGACCACCACGGTGTATGTGTGGACGGGCGTCTACGTCGCGCCGTTGATCCTTTTTCCGGTGTGGCACCCGTACTACCACTACCACTGGTATCACCGGCATGCGCACTACGGTCGTCCCCCCGCCTATCGCAGCGCGCACTACCACTACGCGCACACGCACCACAGGCCACCAAGTCACGGCGGCCACCCGAGTCATGGCGGCAAACCGGGCTACGGAGGTAAGCCCGGTCAGGGCGGCAAACCCGGTCAGGGTGGCAAGCCGTCGACCAAACCGTCCCAGCCCAGCAATAGGCCGTCGACCAAACCCTCTCAGCCCAGCAATAAGCCGTCAACCAAACCCTCTCAGCCGAGCACCAAGCCGTCAACCAAACCCTCTCAGCGGCCGAGTAGTAAACCGTCTACCCAACCATCACATAAGGGCGGCTCGACTTCCGGCGCCCGTCGCAGCGGGTCAGGGAACCGAAGCGGAGGCGGTGCCCGTCGCGGTGGCGGCGGTCGTCGTTAGTCGACTGGCTATCGCCTACGAACGAGAACGCCGACGTACGGCGACAACCACCAACCCGTCTCGGCGAAGAAGCTGCCCTTGCCGGTGAACGAGTATTGAAAACCAGCATCGATGTAGACG
>CAYZDM010000064.1:0-9773 GCA_964476875.1 uncultured Sandaracinaceae bacterium
CCCCAGCAGTCGCTCTCACACCTCCTGTTGGCACACGCGATGCACCATCGCGGGATGCGCCTTGGGAGCCGCGACGACATCGCTGTGGCGGTGCGCCACTACCTGTTGGCTACCGACCTCGCGAGAAAGCAACCTCGCGTTCGTGCGTCAGCACATGCCGGGATGGCACATGCACAAGCATCTCTTGGGAATCATCGGCGGGCGCTCGAAGACTATGAGGCGCGCTTCGATCTGCCGATGGTGTCGCTCGAAGAGGAGGCTGGGCTCCTGTTGAACTACGCCCGCAGTCTTTTTCACGTGAACAAGCAGGGGAAGGCGATCGAAGCGCTTGCCGATGTGCTTGAGCTGATGGACTCGGGGGAGGAGGCCACGAACGACATCGAGGCCGTGGTGCAGTACGAACCGTTGGCTCTCGATCGCATGGCGTTGTACCAACTTGACGCCGGACGCTCGGAGGAAGCGCTGGGGACTCAGGAGCAGTTGCAGCGGTCGCTTCAAGCGCATCCTGCTGCGGTCTCAGCGGTCAACGACGTGAAGACTCAAGCACGGCTAGCCACGGACAGTCTGGCGGCGGGGCATCCGGAAGACGCGTTGCGCGCGGCCATTGAGGGGCAGGTTCGACTCGATGGCGCAAACCCGTTACGGCCAGAAGACATAGACCGCAGGCTCCGACCGGTGACCCACAAGTTCGTCTACGACGAGGAGCATCTTCGGGTCTTGCTTGCCGGGTTGGAGGCGAGCGCGGCGCGCAAGGTCGACGATTTCGGGCGGACCCGCGGGGCACTTCTGCTTCGAAAAGAAGCCATCGAGGCGCGGTACGCGGAGGAGGCCGTCGACGAGGACTTGCTAGAACTCGCACTCACTTGCCTTCGACTGGCCGAGGTTGCGCAACTACGACGGGATCTCGAACAGACCAAGCATTACCTCGAAGAGGGCCTCGCCTACGCAGAGCAACATGCCGCGTCGACGGGAAGCGACGTGAGCGAGGTCGGATTTCACTTGCTGCGGGCCTATGCCCAGCTTCATTTCTTGGGAGGCGTCGACCTTGCGTCCTACCAAAGGGACCTCGAGCAAGACCTGCTGCGGTACTACCTCTTTCTGTCCGATGTTCGTAACCCGGAGTGGGAACGTGAACGGAAGCGGCTCGAGGGCTTTCTTTCTCTTCTGCGCATGGAAGCGGGTTACGGAGCCACCCCGCGCATGGAGTGAGGCGGCGATTCAGTCGAAATGGTGTCGCTGCGATCTTTGCCTGAGAGTCCGAATGATTCCGAGCTGTTGGCTACCCGGGGAGTGTCCCCCTTAGGGCGGACTGGGCGGCGGAGAGGCGGGCTATGGGGACTCGGTAGGGGGAGCAGCTTACGTAGTCTAGGCCTAGGCGGTCGCAGATGGCGATGGAGGCAGGGTCGCCACCGTGTTCTCCGCAGACGCCGGTTTCGATGTCGGGGCGCGTCTTGCGAGCCTCGGTGACGGCCATGCGCATGAGCTTCCCGACCCCGAACTCATCGAGCGTCGCGAAGGGATTGCTCGGTAGGATCCCATCGGCGAGGTAGCGCATCAGGAAGCCCGATTCGGCATCGTCACGGCTCATGGCGAAGGTCATTTGGGTGAGGTCGTTGGTGCCGAACGAGAGGAACTCGGCGTACTCCGCGATCTCGTCGGCCGTCAGGGCGGCACGGGGGACTTCGATCATCGTGCCGAACTGGTACTTCACCTCGATGCCGCACTCGTCCATCACCTTGCGGGCTTCCCGCTCGAGGACCTCGCGCTGCCGCCGAAGCTCGTTCACGTGGCTGGTGAGCGGGATCATGATCTCCGGCACGGCCTTCTTGCCCTCCCGGGTCACCTCACAGGCGGCCTCGAACACCGCCCTCACCTGCATTCGGGTGAGCTCGGGAATGAGGATCCCGAGCCGAACACCTCGAAGTCCGAGCATCGGATTCGTCTCGCGAAGCGCAGCGACCTTGTCGAGCATCTCCTTTGTTTCCGATATCTTACCGGTGATTTCTTCGACCTCTTGGAGGGTTCGCACACCCGTAACTCGAATCTGTAGGTCGGTGAGCTCACGGCTAAGCTCCTCGAAGCTAGGCAAGAACTCGTGTAGCGGCGGGTCGATGAGACGGATGATCACCGGAAGGCCATCCATGGCCCGGAAGAGGCCCGCGAAGTCCTCCCGTTGGAACGGCAGCAGCGCAGCGACCGCCTCACGCCGCTCGGCGACGATTTGGGTCGTGATCATCCGCTGGACATGCGGGAGGCGCTCCGGCTGGAAGAACATGTGCTCAGTGCGACACAGGCCGATCCCCTCCGCACCGTACCTGCGCGCGCGCTCGGCGTCTGCTGGGTAGTCGGCGTTGGCGCGAACACCCAGGCGCCGGAACCCGTCAGCCCAGGTCATCAATCGGGCGAGCCACTCGTCCTCCATGTCGGGGATCACGGTGTCGAGCTTGCCGATGAACACCTCGCCTGTCGTGCCGTCGATGGACACCCACTCGCCCTCGTGAATCACGTCGTCACCGACGCTCATGTCGCGCGCGACGAGATCGATATCGAGTTCCGATGCGCCGACCACCGCGGGTTTGCCGAACTGCCGAGCGACGAGGGCCGCATGGCTAGTGCGGCCACCACTCGACGTGAGGGTGCCCTTTGCTGCCAGCATTCCATGGACATCATCGGGCTTGGTCTCGGGTCGCACCAATAGTACGTCGCGTTTGCCCTCTTTCGCCCATCGCTCGGCCAGGTCCGGATCGAACGCGACCACGCCAGTCGCAGCGCCTGGCGACACGTTCAACCCGCGCGCGATCACTTTGTGACCCGCTTTGGCCTCCATCGAGAACTGCGGGTGCAAGAAGAACTCGATCTGCTCGGGCTCGACCCGCAGCACTGCTTCCTCGTGGCTGATCAGGCCTTCGTCGGCCAGCTCGACTGCAATCCGGACCGCCGCCTGCGCAGTCCGCTTGCCGGTCCGCGTCTGCAGGATCCAGAGCTCGCCGCGTTCCACGGTGAACTCCATGTCCTGCATGTCCCGATAGTGTCGCTCGAGTCGCTGCGCGATCCCCTCGAACTGTGAATAGATCTCAGGCATCTCGGTTTTGAGTTGCTGGAGCGGCTTGGTCGGCCGTGTCCCCGCGACCACATCCTCACCCTGGGCATTGGTCAGGTAGTCGCCCTCGAGCACGTTCTCGCCGGTCGTCGCATTGCGTGACATCGCGACGCCGGTCGCCGAGCCATTTCCGAGGTTCCCGTACACCATCGCCACAACGTTGACGCCCGTCCCGAGGTCGTGGGCGATGTGCGCCGCGTTCCGATAGTCGCGCGCTCGCTTGCCGTTCCAGCTATCGAACACGGCCTGCGTCGCCATTCGCAACTGCTCCTCCGCATCGGACGGGAAATCAATACGAGCATGACGCCTCACGATCTCCTTGAACTCGCCGACGATCGACCGAAAGTCATCCCCCGTCAGATCTGCGTCGCTCCGTATGCCGCGCCGGTCGCGATGATTCGCAAGGACGTCTTCGAAGGGTTCATCCCTTACGCCGAGGACGACCGTTCCGAACATCTGAATCAATCGCCGATACGAATCATACGCGAAGTGCTCGTTGCCAGTGAGCTTGATCATGCCCTCGGTGACCTGGTCATTGAGGCCAATGTCGAGGACGGTATCCATCATCCCCGGCATCGAGAACTTCGCGCCCGACCGGCATGAAACCAAGAGCGGGTTGGTCGGATCACCGAAGCGTTTGCCGCTCTTCTCTTCCATCGTGCGAAGGGCCGCGAGCGTCTGCTCCCAAAGCCCCTTCGGAAACTCACCATCGGCAGCAAGGTAGCTGTTGCACGCTTCCGTCGTGATGGTGAATCCCGCTGGAACCGGCACGCCGAGTCGATTCATCTCGCCGAGGTTCGCGCCCTTCCCGCCAAGAAGCCCGCGAACCCGATCCCAGTCGCCGCCAACCGAGGCCTCCGCTTCATCGAGCTCGTCGAGTGTGTACACCCACTTCGTCGTCATCGGACTTCCTCCTGGTAGACATTGCGTCGTCCACAAGCATTTAGCCAAGAGCGAGTAAGGGCGCAACGACGCAAAGTACTAGGGCTATTGGCCAGGACCGTCGGGGCCAGGCTTGGCAGGGGTAGGTAGCGCTCTAGAGTTCCAGCATGCCCAAACTGAAGCTCACCTATTTCGACATTCACGGAGGTCGCGCAGAACCTGCGCGGCTTGCCCTGTACCTCGGCGGCGTCACCTTCGAAGACGAGCGAATCAGCTTTCAGGAGTTCGGCGCAAAGCGCGCGGCCTATCCGTTCAAACGGGTGCCGCTTCTTCAGATCGACGGTGTCGAGCTCAGCCAGTGCAACAGTATCAATCGTTATGCCGGCAAGCTTGCAGGCCTCTATCCAAGCGACCCGCTGCAGGCCGCGTACTGTGATGAGGTCATGGATGCCGTGGAGGACATCGTCTCCCAACAGGTGGTCACGATGTCGATCAAGGACGAAGCCGAAAAGAAGGCGGCTCGCGAGGCGCTCGCGGACGGACCCATTGCGCTCTACCTGCAGCGCCTCCAAGCCATGCTCGAGGCGCGCGGTGGCGAATACTTTGCGGATGGACGGCTCACCGTGGCAGACTTTAAGGTGATGGTCTGGGTCCGCAGCCTGCGCGCCGGCATCCTCGACTACGTCCCAGCCGACCTCCCAGACAAGCTCGCGCCGAAGCTCGTCGACCACTTCGGCCGAGTCCTAGAACACCCGAAAGTCAACGAGTACTACGCTCGCTTCTCGTAGCAACCTAGTCAAACAACCCGCGTCATTCGGGCCCCTCGACTGGCGTCGAACGAAGAACCGCCGGCGCCCGCCGCCCCAGATCGCGCTCGCGGCCATGGTTTGTCGGGGTCGTTCCGGGCATAGACTTTGCTCCGACCCGCCCAGTGCTTCCATGGATTGCAGGCGGGTGGCTCGGCGGTTTGCTCATCGGCGCGCACTGGCAGCCAATGCCAGGCCCGCTCCTCGCAGCGCTCGCGCTGATCGGGGCGTTGGGTGTCGTCCTGCACGGCGGCGATCTTCGCGCGCGACTCTGGGTTGCTCCGCTTTGCTGGCTGGCGTTCTGCGCCGGCCTCAGCGTCTCGCAACCCACCCAGCTACCCTGTTCCGTGCGCGGCCCAGCGAAGTTGACGACACGGGTTGAGTCGGTTCGACACGGGTTCGGTGACGCGCGGCTGCGACTGCAGGTTCTCGAGGGGCGGCTGTCCGGGTCCGGACGCGCGCTGAGTCCCGGTCTGGCGGTCACTGCGAAGTTGGAGGGGCTGGGCACGCCACCACCGGGGAGCGTCATCACGTTCGCGGCGGAGCTACGCCCTCGTACCGAGCTTCACAATCCATCTCCTCACCCGCGCCTCACGCGAACTCATGGTGGCGGCTGTTGGGCGCGGATTCACCCGACACAGTTCGAAGTCATCGATGTCTCTGCTTGGGCTGCTGCGATCCACGGGGCACGTGCCCGCGTCAGGGACCACATGACCCGAGTCCTGCCGCAGGAAGTCGCCGCAGTGGCACGTGCGCTTGTCCTGGGTGATGGCGGGGCGCTCGAGTACGAGCAGCGGCGGACCATCGCAGCGGTTGGTCTCGCACACCTTTTCGCTGTGTCCGGCCTTCACGTCGCCCTCGTGAGCGGCACGATGGTTCTTTCTTTGGGCTGGATGCTCCGGGGCTCAATGCTCACGGTCGACCCTAGGCGACTCGCCGCAGCACTCGGTGTGCCGCTCACCCTTGCTCACGCGATGTTTGCTGGCGGGTCCCCGAGTGCTTGGCGAGCCGCGATCACCGCTGCGTTCACCTGGGGCCTGATCGCCATGAACCGGCGACCAGCGCCGGCTTCGGTGACGGCAGCGGCGGCTCTGATCCTATCGGTTCCCGACCCCGCCATGGCGCTGCGACCTGCATTCCTGCTCTCGATCGTCGCCACGTCTGCGATTCTGAGCGCCCCTCGGATCTCTAAGTCGACACGATGGCCCCGACTCCAGGCCGCGGCGACTATCAGCGCCCGAACATTGATCGTCACCACCCCAATGGTGTGGTGGTGGTTCGGTGGAGTTCCGCTGGTCGGGTGGCTGACGAACATTCTCGTTCTTCCGCTCGGAAGCTGGATCGTCATTCCACTGGCCCACGCATTCGCGCTGACGGGGTCGTTGCCTTCGATCGAACAACCCGTCGCCGGCGCCCTGACAGTTGCAGTCCGGATCCTGCTCGCCATCTGTGACGCGTTCGCCCCCCTCGCGGTCACCCAGCGCCTCCCTCCCCTAGACATCGCACAAGGGATCATAGTGCTCGCGGGCTGCATACTTCTGCTGACTGCTCGACGATGGCGCGCCCGACTCGCTATCGTTGCCGTGTCCGTCGTCTTGTGGTTCGGCGCGAACCGCTCCCTGGTCACGCGCGAGCAACCTCAGGGGGTCTTGCGTGTGTCATTCGTCGACGTGGGTCAGGGTGACGCGACGCTGATCGACTTCCCAAACGGACAGCTCGGCCTAATCGACACGGGGCAAGGAGGGCGCCATCCCGCCGCGCGGGAGCTACGAGGGCTCCTCGCCGCTCGCCGCCGTTCGCGAGTTGATCTGCTGATCATCACCCACGGGCACCCGGATCACTACGGCGGCCTGGGCGACCTCATTCGCGAGGTCGAAATCGGCGAACTCTGGCTCAACGGTCAGTTGCTCACCGAAGAGCGCGACGGGGGAATGGCTCGCTTGGTGTCGGACGCACTGGCCCTCGGAACCCGAGTTCGTTTCGCGCCGGAGTTGTGCGGCCGCCATCCGAACTACGGAGGCGCGCACCTCGAGGTCCTGTGGCCCTGTCCGCGATACGATCCTGCCCTTGACCTCAACGACAACTCGATCGCGCTGAGCGTCGCCTACGGTCAGCGCGCATTCCTGCTCACCGGCGACCTCGAACGCGAATCGGAGCACTTGCTCGTCGCGGCCGACCGCGTGCCCTCCGCCGATGTGCTCAAGGTCGCGCATCACGGTTCGAGAACATCGACGACCATAGAGTTCCTGGAGGAGGTGGCCCCCTCGATAGCGGTCATCAGCAGCGGCGCCGGCAACCGATACGGCCACCCGAGCCCTACAGTGGTAGCGCGTCTGCGCGAAACCGGGGCGAAGGTCCTGCGGACCGACCTTCACGGCGGTGTCATCATCACGACTGACGGAGAAACGCTCGAAGTGCGGCGCTAGGCGCCAATCGGCTTCTCGAACAATCGATAGCGTTTGTAGATCTCGGCGCCCATGCTGCGAATCGTGGCATTGATCAGCCGGTTGTCTTCGAGGGTCCAACCAAGCTCGGCCCACTCGTACCCTTGCTTCATGCCGCGCCGGACGAGCTCCGCGATGACCGCCATCGCAAGCGGTGCGTAGCGCTTCTTTCCGCGGAGGTCCGTTCGAATACCGAGCAGCATGAGGCGGGCCGACTTGGGCCGACGGACCTTGAGTCGCCAGATCAGCTTGGCGACGGTCACCGGATTGAGCTTGCCCTTGAAATCGTAGATCACCTCATTGAGGTTCGGCAGGCACAGGCAGATCGCGACCGGTTGCCCGTCGATCTCAGCGAAAAACGAAAGCTCCTTGTCGAGAACGAGCTGCAGGTCGACCGCCATCTTCTTGGCTTCCGAGTCGGTCGCCGGAACGAACCCCCAATTGTGCTGCCAGGCGTCATTGAATACGTCGAGAATCTCGTGGACTTCCTTTTTGATCTTCCCGGGCCTCACCGAACGAAAGCGAACCTCCGGCAGACTGTTGATCGTCTCCCAGGCCTTCTGCGCTCGCGGCGGAGCCGGCTCGACGAGGTGCTTCCACCCGTAACAGTCTTTCGCTTTCACCAGGCCCGCGCCCTCCGCCAGCGCCCCCTGATAGGAGCGATTGTGGGGCGACATGATCGTGGGCGGCGAGTCGAACCCCTCGACCAGCATCCCGGTCTCCTCGTTGATCGACAGCGAGAAGGGCCCACGCATCAGGGTCATTCCCCGCTCGACGAGCCATGCCTCGGCTTCGGCCAGCAGCGCGGATGCGACCTCTTGATCGTCGATCGTGTCGAAGAAACCGAAGAACCCCGCATTGTCTTGATGAATGCGTAGATGCTCATGGTCGATCTGCGCCGAGATGCGGCCGACGGCCTTGCCGTCTTTCCATGCGGTGAACAACGCGACCTCGGCATGCTCGAAGAAGGGATTCTTCTCCGGGGTCAACCGATCGCTAATCTCCATGTGAAGCGGCGGCACCCACGCGGGGTCGTCTTCGAACACATCGAAGGCCACCTGAATGAAGTCTTCGATGTCCTTGCCGGGCTGGTGCTGCTTGATCTCGATGCTCATACCTTCAGCGGCCCGACCATATCTTCGGGATTGATTGCGTCGTCGAACTGCTCACCGGTCAGCAAACCGAGGTCGATCGCGGCCTCTCGAAGCGTCGTGTTGCCCTTGTAGGCGTGCTTGGCGACCTTGGCGGCGTTGTCGTAGCCGATCAACGGATTGAGGGCGGTGACCAACATCAGCGAACGGCGAAGCTTGTCGTCGATCGTCTCAAGGTTCGGCTCGATGCCTACCGCGCAGTTGTCGTTGAAGCTCTGGCAGGTGTCGCCGAGCAGGCGAACCGACTGCAGCAGATTGTACGCCATGACAGGCTTGTACACGTTGAGTTCGAAGTTGCCCTGTGAGCCCGCGATCCCGATCGTCGCGTCGTTGCCCATCACTTGCGTGCAAACCATCGTCATCGCCTCGCACTGAGTGGGGTTGACTTTGCCAGGCATGATCGAGCTTCCCGGCTCGTTCTCTGGGATTCGAATCTCACCGATGCCGGACCGGGGTCCCGAGGAGAGCCAGCGGACGTCGTTTGCGATCTTCATCAGCGCCACGGCGAGCTGCTTGAGTGCGCCGCTCGTGCCCACGAACGCATCGTGCGCCGCAAGCGCTGCGAACTTGTTGGGCGCCGAGACGAACGTCTTGCCGCTCAGCTCGGCAATTTTCGCGGCGACGCGGTCTGCGTACTGGGGGTGGGTGTTGAGCCCCGTCCCAACTGCCGTCCCTCCGAGCGCCAGCTCACGAAGCTGAGGCATGGTCACCTCGATGGCCGCGAGCGCGTGTTCGATCTGAGCAACCCAGCCACTGATCTCCTGCCCTAGCGTGAGCGGCGTCGCGTCCTGGAGATGGGTGCGCCCGATCTTCACGATGCTCGCAAAGGCCTTGGCTTTGCCGTCGAGGGTATCGCGAAGCAAGCGCACCTTCGGGATCGTCTCCTCGATCTCGATGACCGCAGCGATGTGCATGGCCGTTGGAAACGTGTCGTTCGAAGACTGCGAGCGATTGACGTGGTCGTTGGGATGAACAGGCCTCTTGCTGCCCATTTCGCCGCCGGCTAGCTCTATCGCGCGGTTCGAAATCACTTCGTTGACGTTCATGTTCGACTGCGTGCCGGAGCCGGTCTGCCAGACCACTAGTGGAAAGTGATCGTCCAGCTTGCCTTCGATCACCTCGTCGGCGGCCCGGACAATCAGATCACAGACATCCTTCTCGAGATTGTCTAGCTCGTGATTGGTGAGCGCGGCAGCCTTCTTGAGTATTCCAAACGCATGGACGATCTCGATCGGCATCTGTTCCTTGCCGATACGGAAGTTCATGCGCGACCTCGTGGTCTGTGCGCCGTAGTACTTGTCCGCAGGCACCTCGATCGGGCCCATCGAATCGGTTTCCACACGCGTCGTCATCTTGCCTCCGGGCGCTCCCTTACCGCGTCCTTGACCCG
>CAYZDM010000065.1:0-9717 GCA_964476875.1 uncultured Sandaracinaceae bacterium
CACGTCTCCACACTCCCCAGCGGCGTCGTCGTACAAGCAAAAGTCTTCGGGTTGCAGCTCGTCCCGTTGCAGTCTTCCGCCTCGGTTGCTGGCCTGCACTGCTCGCACACCCCTGCCTCGCAGTACGGCAACCCGGTGATGCCGTCGCAGTCGGTGTCCCCCTCGCAACCCTCGCATTCGTTCGCCCCCGTGTTGCATCCGGCCGCGTTCGGGTCGTTGCACTCCGCGCTGGTGTTGCAGTCCACGCAGTCGGTTCCGTCTGTCTTGCACACCTTTGACTGGCTCTCGCAGTAGGCGTCGTTGGTGCCTTCGCACTCGGCGCACGTGAAGTCGGCGGTGCAGACCGGGGTAGATTCCGTGCAGGCGGGGTTGCAGATGTTGCTGCCGTCGGGGCCGCTGTCGGTTCCGCCGTCGATCACGGGGCCGACCGGTGTGTCTTCGAGGACGCAGCCGCCGGATAGCGTCAGTATCAAAAGAAAGGAAGAGAGGGACCTCATGTCTCTTCCTTTTTCAAAAGCGGAGCCTCAAGTCAATCTTACTTCCTTGGAAAGCGACCAGGAGGGGGAGGGCGATGGTGGGCTTGGCGGTGCTGCGGCGGCGCTTTTCGCCGATGACCCACCAGGCAAGACCCCCGGCAAACGCGGCCGCACCGACGCTGGCCCATGCGGCGACGGCGCCAGTGTTGAGCTGTTGTGTGTCGTTTTTGATCCCCGCGGCCACGCCAATCGCAAGGAACGCCGCCGCGCCCCCGCTGATCAATATGATTGGCCCTGCCTTCCAGGCGTGCGGGTGGGCGTGCTCCGGCGGCGAAGCAGTCACCGAGAGCTCGATCACGCTCGAGCCAGCGGCGGCTTCCGACGCGGCCGCCGCCGATGAGAGGTCCTCGCCGAGCGGCCCGGTGGCGTTGAGATTGTGCCCCGACCTTTGCACGAGCGTCAAAGTCAGCTCCGGGCCACCGCTCGAGCGTGACCAAACCGCCGGGACGATCGCGAACGCCGCTTCGGCTGCGTCGAGAGCCTGTTCTACGCACTCCGGGGTCTGGCAGGCGACCACCGCCTGACCCATCGGCGCTCGCGACGCGGCAACCGAGTACCCGCGAGCCTCCAGTGCTCGGCGTACCGCGTCAGGAACATGATCCCCGAACTCGCTTCGCAGGGCCGCGCTGCCTTGCACGGGTGCCACCAACACCAACTCGTCTGCCAACGCCGATGCTGGCGTCGCCATCAACGCGACCCAGCCCAACACAACCGCCCGGCCGTACCCCCGCGCCGGCATCAGAACACTTTACGAACCCGCAGCATCGCCCCTTGCCCCGCGACGGAGACAGAGGGCTCCGCACGCAGCGGACGAAACAGATAGACCAAAGGAATCGTGATCAAGGGTGCGGCGCCGGCCAGCGCCATGGCAATTCGCCCCGCCTCTTGTCCGCGACTCACACAAGAACTCACGGCCGCCTGGTCCGCAATGTAGGGGTCTGGGCAGCTTGTCATGGTGACGCCTTCGTAGATCGCGTAGCCCGACAGACCCAGCCCCACGGCGCCCAGTGTCCAGCCCCACCAGGGTGTTCGCTCGTGGTTCGGCAGCAAGAGGGGCATGGCGACGCTCGTCGCGACGCCACCGAATGCCGCCGTCGTCCACACGCCGATGCGAACGTCGTTCCATTGTTGAGCTGCGCTGAGGTTGGCAGGCGCGCCGATGAATCGGTCGCCCAGGTCGCCCCGCCAAACATGAAGCCCGACGCTGGCACCCACGCTCGCGACGCCCAGGCTGACAAGCGACCAACCCGCTATGCGCTGCCCTCGAGGCCGAGCCGTGTCGCCATTGGCCTCGCTCGTGTCCTGGCTCGTCACCCCGGTCGTCGCCGCTGAGGCCCCCGCCATCACCGCGGGCGTCCAGCTCGCTTGCGCGATCGGATGCGGCCCCGAGAAATCCACCGAGCGCCCTTCGAGCAATGCATCGACCGCTCGCCGCACGTCCTCCGGCTCGGGCACGCCATCGCGAACGGCGATCCACACCGACGCGGGCGCATACTCATTGGCACTCGAGTCGACGCGCACCACCTCCGCACGCGGTCCGCTCACCACCATCACATTGGCCCCACCGAGAATGGCTGCGACCTCGGCGCCGTGATCCATGCGCGCTCCCCATGCCTCTACCCCGCGGTACTGGAAGTGAAGCACCGGCCGCGTGTGCACCGCGCGTTCGAGGGCCCCATCGACCTCGAGCAGATTCTCCCCGCTCGCCATGCTGACCCGGTGGATGCGTCCGCGTTGGCCGCCGTCGCATTCGACCTGCATGCGATACACGCCGACCGGCAACTCGATACCCGATAACGGCGTCCGCCCGAACTCCACCCCGTTGATTCGCACCAAGCAAGCGGGCGGCGTGCTCCGGACTTCCAACTTGCCGGGGGCTTCGGAAGCCATCTCCCGATCGACTTCCGTCAACAGCTCCCGAACTTCGGGTGTGTGGCGGAACGCACTGGGCTCGACCCGCGGCACCAAACGCCGACACTCGCGGGCCTGATGCCGCGCTTCGGCGTCGTGCTTGGTCTCGACGTAGGCACGCACCATGAACAAGCAGGTATCGAGCACCTGTTGTGCCCTTGCCGCCTCGCGGTTGAGTTCGGCTGCAGCACGGTCCGCCAGGCGTTGTGCGGCCTTAAGCTCGCGACGGGCGGCTTTGTAGTCCGCCCGCGCCAGGTATCGCACCGCCGCTCGCGAGCGCTCAACCCAGAGGTCGATGTCGCTCTGGCTAACCTTCGGGGCAGGAGCCGACCCCACGACCTCGAAGCGTTCCGACGCCCGCTCGGCCCGCCACACGGACTCCCCACGCACCACGAGCTCCTGACGCAACGCCTCCGCGGAACGGTGGAGCGACTCGACGCCCACCGAGTCATCAGGCCCTTCAGAAGACACCCCCACCGCAGGCACCAGCAACCACCGCAACGTCTGTGACGAAGCTACGCCCTGCTCGCCCTGCGCAAGCGCGGGGACCGTTGTGCAAACGGCTACCGCTACGACCACGACGAGAACGAGCCAGCGCATCAGCCTCCCTAGAAGCACCCAAGGAAAGTGAGCGCGGTTTCCCCCTCTTCGCTTGCTTGCAACACGGCTGCGGTTCCACCACTGACCACGACGTCGATTCGATTCGGGCTGTCGCCGAGCGAGTCGACCACGTGGCCTTGGGTGACCACCGCACGATTTTCGCCACGCCCGACCACGGCAACCTGAGTCCCCGCCGCCACGAACCATGCGTCAGTCGCCTGATTGAAGGCGAGCCCGGTTGGTCCACTGGGGGCCTGGCTCGTCACTGGCATGTCGATGGCCTCGTTGCAGAAGGCGCCAGACCTGCATTGCAGCGTCGCCCCGCCGAGCTCACTCAATCGAACACGTCCATCTTGAAGGTAGACGACCCCCGGTCCTCCTTCCCCAATCGCGATGCCAGGACTCGTCCCGCGCGCGACGTCCATCTCGAGCACGAACGCCCCGTCGTTCGCGAGCAGGGCCGTTCGGAGGTTGTCGGCTTGCTCCCACACGATGTACAGGCCGGCCGCGTCAAACACCTTCGCGAACGGAACCCCGGGGACGGCCGTGGGCGCCTCGGTCAACGCAGACAGATCCGTGGCACCGAAAGTGCTCAGGGCGAACTCCCGCAGATGGCGGAGCCCGAGAAAGCGAGGCGGCGAAGCCAGCACCCGCGGATTGTAGGGAGGAAACGAGATCGACCATGCATGGCCCGGGTCCCAGCCCTCGTGAACTCTTTGAGAGCCGGAAATCTCCGGGACCAATTGCGAGTTGATGTCGGCCTCGATCACATGAAACGACTGTTGACCGAGCGCGACCAGGACCCGCTGACCCGCACCGTCCGACTCGAGAAACTGTGTCGATTCATCAGGACTGAAGATCTCGTCTCGGTGACCGGTGGGCTCTCCTTCCATGTCATACGTTTCCATACGCAACCGGTCCCCGACCGCTCGCGTGACCACGAAGCCGCCGTCGATCGATGCGACCGTGGCGTGGTCGTCGAAGACCCCTTCCTTGATCGACAACACGCCTTCGTCGATCAGTCCGTCACAGTCGTTGTCTTCGCCATCGCAGGTTTCGTCGGGCCCGTTGTCTGGGGTGCCGTCACAGTCGTTGTCCTTCCCGTCGCAGACTTCCGCGCTAGGACCCACCGCCCCGTCGCATATGATGTCCGCCCCGTCGGCGGCACAGACGTACGTTCCCGCTGCGCACTCGCCGACGACATCGCCGCAGGCCTCACCAAGCAGCGGCCACTCTTCGTCCACTTCAGTGTCGCCGTCGTTGTCGACCCCGTCGCAGCGCTCGACGCGGGGCTCCACTTCAGGGTCCGGATTGACGAACGGCCCGACCTCCCTGCAGGCGCCGCCCACATCGACCAGCTGGTCGGGGCAAGCCACTCCACCGCAGCCCGCACCGGCGGCCAGTGACGTGACGGCGAGCAGACTCACGCGGAGAAAAGAAAACCAACGCTGAATGCAGCAAGGATGGGTTTGCAGGAATCGTGACATGTCGATGAGCTGGTTATCGACGCTTCTGGGCCGGTGTTGCGGGCGCCTAACCGGAGAAAGAGGCTACCGCGTTTCACGCCGGCGTTGGTGTGACGCGCCTCACAGCAATCCGCTCCAAAAGAGGTTTTTCTACGGCCAACCGCCCGAAACGGGGTAGACAGGGGCGATGTCGGGCTTCTTTGAAAAGCGTAACTTCGCGGCCGCGACCGTCGTGGTGTTCGTGCTCTTTTTGACGGCGGTGTTCGAGGTTCGCCTTTCCTACAGCTTCACGTTTGGCGCGCTCGATCCGCTGGTCGACCATGACCCGTGGATCTTGGTCATGATGGGTGCGCGTGTCGCGCTTCTGGCGCTAACGTTTGTGCTTTGGGGTTTGCATCGTCCTCGCGCGCTCAATACGGCGATCATCGCGCTCACCGCCTTCCTCACGCTTGGGGTCGTGGGCGCAACCGCCGGGTTGGTTCAAGCGTTGGTCGGCCCGGTCGCCGATGCGGCGGATTTCTTCATCTTCGACGTTGTGCTGTTGGGTGCAGCGAACGTTGCTGTCTTTTCGATCTGGTACTGGATCATCGACCCGCCGGGTATCAGTCCGGACGCAAACGATGACGACAATTGGGAGTTCTTGTTCCCTCAGCGAAACAGCAGTCGCCCTCGGGACGCGAACTGGATTCCGGGGTACGTCGAGTACCTCTACGTGTCCTTCATCGTTTCGTTCACCTTCGGTCCCGCCGACGTGGTTCCACTCAGTCGAAGGGCGAAAGTGTTGATCATGTTGCAGACGTCGATCTCGCTGGTGATCATTCTCGTCCTTGCGGCGAATGTGATCACTGCGCTCAACGGGTAGTGACGCGGCCGATCAGGGCTCTCGGACTTGTATCGGCGCTTCGGTCGGCCACGGATTGCTCCGAATCAGCTCCAAGCCGCCCGGCTCGTCCTGCAGGTGGCCTGCAAAGAATGCAGTGACGAAAGTGGCCGTGAAGCCGTTCGCCGTTTTGACCGGCAAGTACGTGAAGGGCTCGCCGTTGGTTTGACGGAGGTCGTCGCCGCAGCCGGGTTCGAAGAACTCATCGAGTCCGGCGATGTTGGTCACGGACCAGTGGCCGGCATCGATGATGTCTAGCTTGTAGGCCGGCGTGTTGGCCTTGGAGAAGTTCTCTCCGATGAACAAGTTGCCGGGGACACCGATGCTGTTGTCTTCACTGGCTTCGAGTAGCCCCAGGGGGACGGTGATCGACTCCATCAAGACTTCTCCATAGAGGATGTTCTCCATCGGCGCCGCCAGGCCGACCACGGCGGCGATGCGCGCGTCGTTCTGAGCGACTCTCCCAGCGGTGACCGACCCGATGCTGTGTCCCAGCATTCCCACCTTCGATGCGTCCGCGGTCACGCCCTCTGGAAGCGTGTCGCCACCGAGCATCTGGTCGAGTACGAAACGAATGTCGGCCTCGCGCACGTCGACGATCGCGTTGTTGAGCGGGGACGCGGTGCCATTGAGGCGGTCGAAGAGCGTGTCGCCCTCGTGGTCCGGGGCGACGACGATGAAGCCGTGAGAGGCGAGGCGCTCCATGACGGCGTGCGCGGACCATCGGGTGCAGGTGTAGCAATGCGAGTAGAGGATCACCGGATACGTTCCGGCGCTCGCGGATGCGTCTCGGGTCGCGTTGGTTGTGGTGGCGACGCATTCGGAGGGCGCGGCGTCGAGCAGTGGGGAGAGGGCGGCTTCGCGACCAACGTCTGTCTCGAAGTCGATGACGTCGGATGCGGTGCCTGCCGCCGCGATCGGATACCAAATCTCGACGGGGAGCGTTCGTCCCCGACTGTCATCGGTGAGGCTGGTGGTCGTGACGCCGACCGATGCAGGGCCAGGCATGCTGTAGTCAGGCGTCCCTGCGCTTCCCCCAGAACCGCCGACACCCCCTGCGCCACCGCTGCCACCAGAGGCGCCCGCACCTCGGGTACCGCTTCCATCGCTACCGCACGCGGCAAGCGCCAGCGCGCACAAGAGGGTTCCGATCCAAACTACGGGCGTTCTGCACATGGTGAAGCGGTGTACGCGCAAACGGAAAGAAAGCCAACGACGATCCGCGACCGGCAAGTACGCCGGGGAATTACTTGAGTCAGACCGTTGCGTCACCGTATGATCGCCGCGACTGACTGCGGGAGGAAGCAATGAAACAGCTTGTGCGCGGAATGCTTGTCGTCGTCTTGATGAGCGGGACGTTCTTGGATGGGGTCGACGCCCAGGACAACATCGTCACCGAGCCGCCCGGGGGGGCGCCTGCACCTGCGCCTACAGCGGTCCCGGCGAAGTCATACAACGAATACAAACGCGAGGAGCTCGAGCGAGGTGCACGTCGATCGCGCAATGCGCTGATCGGGCTGTCTGCGGCGACCGTCGTGGGCACCGCAATGCTGTTCCCCGGGCTCGCGAACCAGTGCTACGCGGTCTACAACCCTTCCACGGTGTCCGACGAAATTCGGTGCACATCGGCGGGGAAGGCGTTGGTCGGAATCGGATCGCCGCTGTTCGTCGGCGGCGTCACGGGTGTCCTGATCACTGGCATCATGTTCGGCGTCCGAAAAGGCAAGCTGCGCCGCCTCAACGATCGCATGGCTTACGAAAAGTCGCGCGCCGTACGTTGGGATCCAGCCAGTTCACGCTTCGTTTTCTAGAACTTGGCTCTCAACCCGCGTTCGCTCCATATTGATGGCATGAGCTTGATCTTATGGGCGGGGACGATGAGACGCGTTTCTTTCGGGCTGTGCCTCTTTGCGGTGCTTGGGCTTGCGGCATGCGGCGACGATCCACCGGAGCGGACCGACCTCACGTTTGAGCTCTACTGCGACATCGCCAGCTCTGACTGCCAGCGTGTGATCTACGACTCGCTGGCCGAGATGCTTGGTGCCGATGGAATTACCCCGCCTGCGATTCGGACGATTTCGGTGGAACAGCACGCCGAGGAAGTGCGCAACGGCCTCGATCTCGAGGACCTGACGGGCGAAGACGCGGAGTCCCGCGGTCTGAGGCTCCTGGGCTTCATTCCAGAGGCGTCCGATAGTGTTACCGAGACCCAGGCCGAGTATTGGATCAACCAGATTGCCGCCTACTACAGTCGGCGAAACCACGCGATCACGGTGATCGATCGAGACTACGAAGAGATCAACGCGCAAGCCTTGTTGGCGCACGAGTTCACGCACGCGATTCAGCAAAAGCAGTTCAACCTCGACGTGGTGGGCGCGGACGCGGACACCGAAGATGGTGTGATGGGGGTACGTGGCGTGATCGAAGGCGACGCGACGCACAGCTCGTTCGCATGGGTATACGACCAACTCGGCTACGCTCCCGAAGAGATCGACTGGGATGCAATTCACAAAGAAAGAACCGACGCGGCGAGGGGGGAAGCGGCCGACACCGAACTGGCGTTGATCGATTCTGCATCGGGCTTCCCGTATGCGTATGGGTTTCAGTTCATGACCGCGGTGACCCGGTCCGGCGGGTTGGCCGGTCGTGCGTCGGCGTTCGGCGCGCCACCGAGTACGGCCGCGGAGGTGATGGTCGGTTACGGTGAACAGTTCGGCGATTTGAGCTTTCCCGATACGGCGCACCCGTCTCCCGTCGAGGGGCACACGGTCGCGTTCGAGAATCGATTTGGCGCCTGGTACGTGTATGGCTTCTTGCGGCGCCGTGGCATGTCTGACAGCGACGCCTGGGCGACTGCGCTGAGCTGGTTCGGCGACAAGCTTGCCATCTATGAGGACGGCGACCAGGTGGTGGCTTCTTGGCGCGTGCGCTTCGACGAGTCATCGAACGCAGGCCTGGTGCGCGATTTGATCAACGCCGAAGATCGAGACGTCGCGTGGTCCGCGCTGACCTACGAAGATGAGCTGTTCGTGGTGGCTGCGGAGACCGACGAGACTTTGCTTGCCTGGGCCTCCGGGGTGTTCGGGGAGATGTCGGCCTCGGTCGTGCCCAAGGGTGCGCGACGTCGGGGTGGAGCGGTGTCTGCCGGTAACTGCCTGCAATCGCGACAGTTTTCGCTGCCAAACCCGCCCCCGTTACTGCGCTAGCGTTGCGCTAGCAAGAAATCATGGCTATTCTTGCTCTTGAAAGGAGTCGGAATGACTGTCGCTGTATCGACCGCGCCCGACGATGCCACCGTGGTGAGCAAGGCGCTCCTTCGCGCGGCGGAGGCTCTTGCGCTGTCGGCGGCTGAGCTCGCGGGGATCATCGGCACCAGCGAATCGACCTTGTCCCGGGTTCGCAACGGCAAGCGAGGGCCGATTCCACTCGGCACCAAAGAAGGCGAGCTCGCGTTGTTGTTTCTTCGCATGTTCCGTAGCCTCGACGCGCTGGTCGGAGGGAACGCGGCGCAGGCCAAAGCCTGGCTGCGAGCAGAGAACCATCATGTGGGGGGGGTCCCACTTCGACGCATGAAGAAGATCGAGGGGTTGGTCGATGTCGTCGAATATCTGGACGCAATGCGCGGAACGATTTGAGCCGCAGCGTCTGTCCGGTCCGGCGTGGCGAGCGGTTGAATCGCAGCATGTGACCTCGACGCGGAAGCTGGTCGACTCCGACGACGAACAGCAAGTGCTCGAGGCGTTGATCGACACGGCGAAGCCCCCATGGCCTTCGGGGCGGCGTTTTGTCGGGCTCCACTACTTGCTTGCCACACCGTTTCGGCATCCGCCGCTTCGCTACGGCTCGCGCTTTGGGACGCGCCGAGAGCGCGGCATCTTTTATTGCGCGGAGTCGCAGGCGACGGTGTTCGCGGAGAAGGCGTACTACGTCTTGCTGTTTCTAGAGGGCACCGAGGCGAACCTCGAACCATTGATGCGACCGCTGACGGTCTTTCAGGTTCGCGTGTCGACGAAGAAGGGGGCGGACCTGACGCAAGCGCCGTTTGCGTCGCACATCGAGCGCGTCTCGGCGCCGAGCAGCTACCGGGACTCGCAACCGCTGGGAGCGGCGATGCGTGAGGCGGGGATCGCGGCGTTTCGGTTCGTGTCGGCGCGAGATCCGGCCGGGGGCGCGAATCTGGGCTTGTTCGAGCCCGTGTTCAGCACCAAGACGCCGACTAACGCGGAGCAATGGATCTGTACGGCGACGCGCGCGAGGGTGGAGCTCAAGCCGGGGCCGGCGGTGATGCGGTCCAGAACCGGGTTTTCGCGGGAGATCTTCGAGG
>CAYZDM010000066.1:0-9699 GCA_964476875.1 uncultured Sandaracinaceae bacterium
GTTCGACAGGACGGCGAGCTCAGCAAGATCATCTTGCCGGTGTCCGGCCAGGGGCTCTGGTCGACGCTCTACGGTTTTCTGGCGCTCAAAGCGGATGGCAACACCATCGCAGGCATCACGTTCTACGAGCATGGGGAAACGCCTGGGCTAGGGGATTTCATATCGAAACCGGCGTGGCGGGAACTCTGGCGCGACAAGCGCGTGTTCGATGGCGCTGGCCAGGTGATCATCGAGGTCGTGAAGGGGCGTGTCCCAGTCAATGATCCGCTGGCCGACTACCATGTCGATGGCGTTTCAGGCGCTACCCTCACCGGAAACGGGGTGACGAACCTGCTTCATCGCATGTTGGGCAGCGAGGGGTACGGCCCATACCTCCGCCGGATCCAGAACGGAGAGGACACATGAGTACGACCGCGAAGCGCGCGCTTATCGACCCCGTCGTCGACAACAATCCGGTGACGCTACACGTCCTCGGCATTTGTTCCGCACTTGCGGTCACGACGGCGCTTCTTCCGTCGCTCTACATGTGCCTCGCGTTGACCTTGGTTGCCGCCTTCGCCAACGCCGCCGTCAGTACGATTCGGCACGTGCTCCCAAGTAGCATCCGCATCATCGTGCAGATGACGATCATTGCATCGCTCGTCATAGTCGTGGACGAGTCGCTCCAGGCGTTCGCGTTCGAGACGAGCCGTGAGCTCTCGGTCTTTGTTGGCTTGATCATCACCAACTGTATCGTCCTCGGTCGTACCGAGAGTTTCGCTTCGAAGAATCCCGTCGGGGTCAGCTTCCTCGACGGGATTGGCAACGGACTCGGCTACAGCGTGATTTTGATCCTGGTCGCCACTGCCCGCGAGCTACTGGGCGCCGGAACACTGCTAGGCTACACGATTCTACCCACAGTCGCCGACGGAGGTTGGTACAGCCCGAATGGCATGATGCTTCTCCCGCCCAGCGCGTTCTTCGTGATCGGCCTAATCATCTGGGCGGTTCGATCTTGGAAGGTTGAGCAGGTCGAGAAGCCGGAGTTCCGCATCCATGAAGTCCACCGCACGGAGGTGTTGTGATGGGAGGGTACGCCGAGCTCTTCATCAAGGCTGTTTTCGTGGAGAACCTCGCACTCTCGTTCTTTCTCGGAATGTGCACGTTCCTCGCCGTATCCAAGCGCATCCAAACCGCGTTGGGCCTCGGCGCGGCGGTCGTCGTGGTCCAGGTCATCACCGTGCCGGTCAACACGTTCCTCTATCACTACGTGCTCGAGGAGGGGGCCCTTGCCTGGGCCGGTCTTCCCGAGGTCGACCTGAGCTTTCTAGGCTTGGTCACCTACATTGGCGTCATTGCGGCGATGGTACAGATTCTCGAGATGGTCCTCGATCGATACTTCCCGCCACTGTTCCACGCGCTCGGCATCTACCTTCCCTTGATAACGGTCAACTGCGCGATTCTCGGAGGCACGCTGTTCTCCGTGCAGCGCGAGTACACCATGTCCGAGAGCGTCGTGTACGGTGTTGGAAGCGGGTTTGGCTGGGCGCTCGCCCTGGTTGGCCTCGCGGGGATTCGAGAGAAGCTCAAGTACAGCGATGTGCCCGCGGGGCTTCAAGGGCTCGGGATCACGTTCATCATCGTAGGCCTGATGTCGCTCGGCTTCATGGCCTTTGCTGGGATCCAGCTGTAGGGAGGGTGAGCGTGACGACGATCTTGCTGGCAGTCGGCGTGTTCACGGGGCTCATCGTCCTGCTCTCTTCCCTCATCCTCCTCGCACGAGCGGGTCTCGTGGAGACGGGTGTCGTGCGCATGCTCGTCAATGACGACAAGGAGTTTCAGGTCCCCGCGGGCGGGAAACTGCTGACCGCTCTTTCGAATGTCGGGCTGTACCTGCCCGGAGGCTGCGGGGGCAAAGGCACATGTGGCCAGTGCCGGGTAAAGGTCCTCGAGGGCGGCGGCGCCATGCTTCCCACCGAGTTCGACCTGATAGGGCGCAAGGAAGCCGCAAATCACGTGCGGCTCGGGTGCCAGGTGACAGTCCGAGAAGACATCCGAGTGCGTATTCCCGAGGAGGTGTTTGGTGTTCGCAAGTGGGAATGCACCGTTCGGTCGACGCGCGGCCTCAGTACATTCATCAAGGAGATAGTCCTCGAGCTCCCTCCTGGTGAGCACGTTCCTTTCCGTGCCGGAGGCTACATCCAGATCGAGTGCCCTCCCTATGATGCGAGGTTCTCGGATTTCGCGATCGAGCCGCAATTTCGCGAAGACTGGGAGCGTCACGACCTCTGGAGGCTTCGCGCCGGGACCGAGACTGCGACGACCCGGGCCTACTCGATGGCCAACTACCCCGAAGAGGAGGGCATCATCCTTCTCAACATCGGGATTGCGGTCCCACCGCCCGGTGCCAAGGACGACGTGCGTCCGGGCATCGTCTCATCGTATCTGTTCAGTCTGAAGGATGGTGACCGGGTGACGATCGCGGGGCCCTACGGTGAGTTCTACGCGAAAGACAGCGATCATGAGATGGTGTTCATCGGCGGGGGGACGGGCATGGCGCCGCTTCGATCTCATATCTTCGATCAACTCAAGCGTATCAAGACGGAACGAGCCATCTCCTTCTGGTTCGGGGTTCGAAGCCAGCGCGACCTCTTCTATCACCGGGAGTTCGAGCGTCTGGCGTCCGAGCATCCCAACTTTCGTTACGTCGCAGCGCTATCGGAGCCCAAGAGCGACGACGAGTGGGATGGCCCCGTTGGGTTCATTCATCAGGTCGCGCGCGACGAGTATCTCGCGCAGCATGACGCGCCGGAAGGTTGCGAGTACTACATGTGTGGGCCGCCCTTGATGATCTCGGCCGTTCAGAAGATGCTCACAGACCTAGGTGTCCCTGACGAGAACGTCATGTTTGACGATTTTGGGAGTTGATCGACATGCTGACCTACCTTCTCAGCTTCATGGTCTTCACATTGGCGCTGTTCGGCCTCAGCATCGGCCTCGTCGCCGGGCGGGGCGGCATTCGCGGAACTTGCGGCGGCCTCAACAGCTCCGACGGGCAGGGCTGCGGGGCGTGCGGGAAGGCAGCGAGTAGTGATCGAGCATGTCCAAGGAGGCGCGTGTCGTGAACCGAGTCAAGGATGTACGGGTACGGGATTTCATGGTGACCAAACCGGTCGTGTTCACACGAAACACCGATCTGCTGGACGCGGTTAGGACATTGGTCGACCGGCGCATCTCCGGCGCGCCGGTGGTCGATGAGCAGGGCAGCCTCGTCGGCGTTCTTACCGAACGCGATTTCTTGAAGGCGGCCCTAGTCGCCGGGTACCACGGCGAGCGCGGTGGTTGCATTGGCGACTACATGAGCAGTGACGTCGTGGCCGTACATGCGGACGACAACCTGCTCGACGTGGCTACCCGGTTCGTGGAGACCAAGTACCGACGGTACCCGGTGATGGAGGACAACCGCGTCGTTGGCGTCGTGGGGCGCCGCGATGTCCTACGAGCGGTCATCGATGCGTTTGGACCCCGGCGCTCTGGTTTCCGTGGCTCGACCTAGCGGGACGGTGATCCTCGTTTCTGGGCTGACGCGAACAATTACGTATAGAAGATGTTGCGGGCAGCGGGCACCCTCCAGGGAGCACCTTGGACCACGCTACCTCACGGGCCATCGATCTGATCGAGGATGCCTATGATCTCGATAAGCCGAGTTCAGAGTGGCTCCGCGACCTGATTGATGCGCACGCCCCCATCTTGGATCACGGCCTCGGGATCGTCGGTTTCGAGTTCGTTCGACACCCGGGCGATAGTGGCGGGGACGCGACGGTCCAGGACATGCATGCGGGAGGGATTGCGCCCGATTTCCCGCAGAGATTCGAGGAAGCCCGACACGTCGTGTCGCCCGAGTGTTTCCGCGCGGTCACCCCCACGGGCTTCGCAGGTACATGGACCGAAATGACCTCGGACTACCCGGAGGACTCACGCCGTTTCCTCGAGCGACTCGGCTATCCGGACGTGCTTGCCATCACCGCCGTCGACCCCAACGGGGTTGGGGTTCAGTTCATCGCGCCGTTGTCGGAGGTGACGCGGCTCACTCCCCGGTCCCGAGAGCGCTGGAGGATGCTCGGCGCCCATATCGCCACGGCCTACCGGTTGCGTCGGGCGTCGGCGGCACAGGCCGCCGCATCGGAGAGCCGCTCGCCGCGACTTCCGCACGACGCAGAAGCCATACTGGACGCGGATGGCCTTCATATCGTCGAGGCGGTCGGGCGCGCCGCCGCGGTCAAGGCCGGTGACGCGCTGCGTGAGGCGGCTCGTCAGGTCGATCTGGCGCGTGGCCAGATGAGACACAACGACCCGCAACAGGCGCTCGAGAGTTGGAAGGCGTTGGTGAGCGGCCGGTGGAGCATGGTCGACTGGTTCGATACCGACGGGCGGCGCTATATCCTAGGGGTTCCCAACGAGCCGGACGTAGGCGAT
Organism: uncultured Sandaracinaceae bacterium; assembly: GCA_964476875.1. Lineage (GTDB taxonomy): Bacteria > Myxococcota_A > Polyangia > Polyangiales > Houyiibacteriaceae > SG8-38. The sequence goes on from CAYZDM010000066.1 coordinate 4,456, forward strand.
CCGCGCGGACTCACGCAGCAGGAGTCGCAGGTCGTGACCTACGTTCTGCACGGAGACACGAACAAGCTCATCGCCTACCGTTTGGGTCTTTCGCAGGCGCGTATCTCGGGACTTCTGAAGTCCGCGATGCGCAAGTTGGGTGTCGCGAGCAAGCTCGACCTGGTTCGCAAGTTGGGGCCAGTGGACAAGTCCGCCGGACCAGAGGACGATGCGGTATAGGCGAGCCTTGGATCCAATTACCCCTAACGCCATCGACATCGCCGAAGCCGCCTACGAGCTCGGCAAGCCTGACTCGATCTGGCTTCGAAACCTAATCGAAGTCGGCGCGCCAGTGTGGGACCACGGACCGGGCGTCTTTGGTTTCGAGTTCGTCCGTCCACCTCCAGGCGGCGGAGGGGCGGATATTGTCATCCGCAATCCCCAGTTGCGTTCCCTCCCAGTCGATTTTCCCGACCGGCTTGCCGCTCTGATGGCCTCTCTCCCTCCGGAGCTGGTGCAGATGATTGCTCCGCCGGGGTATGCGGGGACCTGGAGGGGGCTCATCGATGAGCAACCCGAGGCGAAACGCTTTCCCGTGGAAGCCCTTGGCTACGAAGATCTGTTCGCCCTGCTGGCGGTCGACCCCAACGGTGTCGGCGTTGAGATCGTGGCGCCTCTCGATCGTGTGACCACACTCTCGGAAAAGGCCCGGGAGCGTTGGCAGATGCTCTGCGCGCACGTCGCCACGGGCTATCGTCTTCGACAGGTGTTGGGTCGCCGAGCGGCCTCCGAAGTCGCGCTGAGCAACCTCCCTCACGAGGCGGAGGCCGTCTTGGACGTGAACGGTTTTCGCGTCGTCAATCTTTCCGGGCGCGCGGAGGAGCGAAACGCTCGCGACGTCTTGCGCGATGCGGCGCGCAAGATCGACCGGGTCCGCGCCAAGATGCGTAGGGAGGACCCGCTACTTGCCCTCGAGACCTGGACCGCGCTAGTCGAAGGCCGATGGAGTTTGGTTGATTGGTTTGATAGCGACCAGAGGCGCTTCGTGCTCGCCCTGCCCAACCCGCCGGAGGTGCGCGACCCACGAGGCCTGACTGAGAACGAGTCTCAGGTCGTCATGTATGCGGCCCTCGGCGAGGCGAACAAGCTCATTGCCTATCGCTTGGGAACTTCCGAATCGCGCGTCTCGGTATGGCTCAGTGCGGCCATGCGTAAGCTCGGTGCAAAGAGCAAACCGGAGCTCGTTCAAAAGCTCCGCCCGCTTGGGGTTCGGGCAACTCCGCCAGACGCCTAGGTCGGCGCTTAGTCGTCGATCACGGCCATGCCGCGCTGTTCTGCATCGTCCATGCCGCGTGACAGTACGCCGGGGAACAGGCCGATGAATCGCAATGGCTTTCCGCGCGCGTTGGGAAGCAACACTTCACGGCGGGGCTTCCGGATCGCCTCCACGATGGCACGCGCGATCTTTTCGGGTGGCATCGGCTTCTCGGTGAAGACCACGACACCGGCGCGACGTTTGCGCATGCTGTCGAGCATCGGAGTCTCGACGGCGCTCGGGCATGCCAGCGTCCAGTGGATCGCGGTGCGTCAATGATCGAGTGCGCAGCTATGGGTATAGGCGCGCACGGCGTGCTTGGTCTCGCTGTAGGCAGCCAAGTCGGGAATGGGAGAGAACGCTGCCATGCTGGCTACGTTGATCACGTGCCCGCGGTCTCGAGCCAAAAACCCCCGTTGCTGCGTCGAACGCTCATGCCCACGGTCCCCATTTGTACATCTTCAGCAGGAGCCTGTCTGCGAAGCGATCGGGTAAGGATCCGAACATTCGAGCCGCGGTTCGCGCGGATTTGGGCACGAAATATCGAGTCTTGGGCACATCCGCGGTGACGGCTTTGACCACGGCCTTGCCCACGTCTTCCGGCGACACGGCGCTCTTGAGTTGGTCCGCCGCGAAATCGTCGAGATCCGACATCAGTTGACGATAGGGATTCTCGGGGTCGTCTCGCAGGTGCTTTCCGGCCTCCCGCGATTTATCGAAGGTCGGCGTGTCGACGAAGCCTGGAACGATCGTCGTGAACTGGATGTTCCAAGGAGACAACTCTAGACGCATGCATGCGGTCATCGCCTCCATGCCGCCCTTCGTGGCCGCATATGCGGAAGCCAGCGGCGCGCCGACGTATCGAGTCAGTGAGCTGATGTTGATGATACGACCGCCGCCTTGGTTGCGCATCGTCGGCGTCAGTTCCGCGATCAGTTGCATTCCGGCGAGCAGGTTCACGTCAAAGACGTGACGTAAGGCGGTGCGATCCATCTGCTCGAGCGCATACGGTGGGCCGTATCCCGCGTTGTTCACCAGGACATCGACTCTGCCGAAGGTGTCGAGCACAGTCTTCACGAGCGCCGACGTTTGCTCTGAGTCACTCAAGTCGGTGGGCACACTGCAGGCGGTGCCGCCTTGGGCTGCAATGTCCGCAACGATGCCGTCGAGCAGGTCGGCTCGGCGCGCTGCCAACACCACCGTGTACCCTGCCTTCGCGAGGCAGCGTGCGGTGGCCTCTCCGATCCCCGACGACGCACCGGTGACGATGGCGACCTGGTTCGGCTTCTCACTTCCGCTCATGCGTTGCTCCACATTTTGCGGGCTATGGGGGCTCATGCTACTCGACGCAACGCGGCGCCATGTCTGTAGAGCCCCCTCATAGAACCCGTATCATGCGAGCTCTCAACCGCATCGGACCCGTGGTGGCGGCGCGGTGGCCCTCCCTCGACCCGGACCACATCGTCCGTTCGGCGGCGCGGGCTGCGAAGTCTGACCACTTCGGCGACGAGGGCTTTCGCGCGGCTCTTCCGGTCCTCTTCGATGCCATCGAGCGATTCGGTTGATCCGCGTGTGCTCGGCGCGCAGCAAGAGGAATGGTGGGCCGACTCGCTCGACGAGGCCGTGTTGGCTCGAGACCGCCATGCAGAGAAGTCCGATCAGTTCATGGATGTGCAGTTCGAAGAGGTGGTTGCCGACCCCGTGGCTGTCCTCGGCCGGGCGTGCGAACGTTTCGACATTCCCTGGTTGGCGACCATCGAAGCCAGCATGCGCGGGTTCCTCGCCAACAACCCTCGTGGCAAGCACGGCGCGCATCGCTACGAGCTGGAGGATTTTGGCATGAAGCTCGGCGGGATTCGACAGTGTTTTGAGAGTTACTGCGACAGGTACGCAATCCCGCCCGCGCTCTAGCTCAGCGGAAGATGGCCGCCCAGGTGTCAGGACCTTCGCTTCCCAACAAAGCGTTCAGGGCGGGGCTAGTGAAGCGCCTGAAAGTTGCGCAGCTTGAGGATCAGTTGGGCGCGTGTCTGAACGTTGAGTTTTCGCATGGCGCCACGCAGGAGCATGGAGACATGGGATCGCGAGAGACCTAGCCGATACGCGATCAACTTGTTGGTCTGCCCCAAGGCCACGTAGTCGACGACCTGGCTCTCACGCTCGCTGAGACCACGCGGATCAGCGATGTGAGGAGAGTTTGGTAGCGCCAAGACGAAGCGTCGACCGTCGGTATCGAACCAGTCGACCATCGACCATCGACCGCGGACGAGTGCCTTCCAAATCTGGAGCGAGTTTTCCGGGTCGATGTCGCGCATCTTCCCACGCGCGTGGTCCACAGCTACGGCCGCTTCGCGAAGCTGCTTGGCGGCCGTGGGTTCCTGGGCTCGCCCGACGGCGTCCGTGATGCGGAGGCTGTTCGCGTCGAAGATAGCCTCGGCGTCATGGGGGAGCTCGGTGACTGGCTCGCGACCGACGTTCTGCGCCGAAAGTCCCTGCCGCAAACGATGTCCTGAATCAAAGTGAGCGGCGAGCATCTGCCAACGGTCGGCGTTGTGACCACTCAACGTGGTGATCTTCTCGAGTGGTGCGACGATCGCCGCGCCGGCGCCCCTACAGTCCACCGTCGTGATGCCGAGCAGGTCCTTGCAGTAGTCGACATGGGATGTGTATCGCTCGAGCGCCTCCGGGTGAGCTCTCGTAGTCGTCGACATGGTCGCGGCCTGCCCGGGGCACGCTTGTTCACGCAAGTCCTCGGGTGGGGTCGCGGCGAGCGCCGCCATGTGCCGCTCCGGAAAATCAGTTGGGCCGGAGGCGGCATGGATTCGAAGGATCGCTACCTCGCCGCCCTCTGGGGGCCGGCCGTACTCGATGCCGGCAACCCCCAGCCCGTGGTCCAGCACCGGCAAGCCGCGCTCGAGAACGGTCGGAAGCCAATCCTCGTCGCTGAGCTCGAGGTTGTAGGCCGCCTCAGTGAAATCGATAATTGCGGAGCCGAACGGGTCCATCTGCTCACATCTCTTTTCGGGCCGCGTGGTTGCCCACCATGGCGCACCCGCGGTGTGCGAGGATCGACGCCCCCGGACCGGGAGTCCATACGTAATTGTTTAGTCCAAGTCGGACTGTGAGAGTGGCATTTTCCAGCCCAGGAGATTCACCCTTAGGGTCAGCGGGCGTGCAGTCGGATGGGCGCTTGCTTCAGCTCGGGGGGCATCCTGTGCCAAGGGTAGCCATCCTTCGCCAGATCGAAGGCGAAGTCGTAGAGCTTCCGCATGTACTCGGTATCGAAGTCCTCCTTCGGTACCTCGCTGAACTCCTGCGGGATGTAGCCGAGATGGAAGTCCAGTCCGTCGCGGAAGGTCTCGAGGTAGATGCGGTACAGATCGCCAATTCCTTGTGTCCGGATGATCGAAGCGATTGCTCGGCCCGCGACCTTCAGTGTCTTGGGCTCAATCTGCTCATACATCGGCTCGAGGCGGGCATTGCGAACGACGTAGACCTTTGGTCGTCCCGGGATCTTGAGCTTGTCGATCACCGCATCGAAATCGACGCCGACCGGATAGAGAAACACCTGGGACGTGGCGCCCCCGTCGACGTGCATTTCATCGTAGGTATTCCCGTCGGCCTCGACGTCGATCAGCACAGGCGGAAACGCGCCGGGGATTGATGCGGATGCAAGGAGGATCTGTCGAATCAGTTGTAGGGATTTGGGGTGACCGCTGTTGGCGATCGCACCGATCCGCCAAACGACCGGGCGCATCGAGTCGAGGTCCGCCGTGCCAATACTGAGGGCGCGGCCGCGGCGGTGCTCCTCCGCGATCTTGTCGATTAGCTTCTGGTCGACGTATTTCGCGATGAGCGCTCGCAGTGGCGCGGTCGATGCCATCCCGTCGCTCCGGAGCCCCTGGATCACGCGACGTTTCTTGAACACATCCTTGGCCTCGAGGTCGACCGAG
>CAYZDM010000067.1:0-9697 GCA_964476875.1 uncultured Sandaracinaceae bacterium
ATACCCAGGCGTCTATTACGGCCTGTGGGGGAAAGCAGCGGCACGCCTCGACTGGCTTCGGCGCCAAGGCTTTCGGCACTTCGTCGGTGACCCGGTCCGCGCGGCACAACGGGTCCCGCAGCTCGCTCTCCTGCGACATCTGCAAACGACCTCCGCGGCGGTGCTGAATGAATTGGCGCAGCACGTCTGGGATCGCCACGTCCCCGATCAGGTCATCGATCGTGAGGACATCGCCTGGGTTCGTGCACAGTGGCCGCGGATCGAAGTCGTCCTCAGCAGCGCGTCGCCCAAGCCGACGGTGGAAGTTGCCGGCAAGGCACTCGGGGTCGACCACGTTCACTATTCGACGCTCGATCGGATCAACAGCGGCGAGGCCAAGATCCAACGTTTGCGTGAACTCTGCGACCGAGTGGGGGACCCTGACATCGAAGTAGTCGGGATCAGCGACACTAGCCGCGGAGAGGATCACTGCTGGGCGCAGCACTTCACGCGCGTGGTCGACATCAACAGCCCAACGCCCTTCCCTGCGATCGTCTCGAGCGACTCGCCGCTACTAGAAGTGCACTCCGCCACCCTTCTGACGAAGCACGAACGCCAAAGGCGCGCCGCCGGTCACCCAGGCTACCTGGACGCACGACGCGAGCACCTCACGCCCGCCCATCAGAGAAAGCGCGAGCTCACCCGCGAAGATCTGGAACGCCGCCTCGGCTGGTTGCTGAAGCGCGTCAATGCGCTCGCAAGCGCCCCCGGCAACATCACCGGCGACATCGCCTACCGCCTGGCAGTGCTTCAAGAAGCCTCCACCAACCTAGTCCGCATCTAGCTCGAAATTAGCCCTTCGGAAAAGGGGTCTGACCCCTTTTATTCTTCTAGGACGCCGAACTCGTCTTCGCCGTCGGCTTCTAGGGCTTCGGGGTCTAGCTCTTCTTCGACTTCTAGTACGTCGAGGTCCGGATCCTTTTCGCCTTCTAGGGCGTCGAGGTCTAGCTGCTCTTCGTCGTCTTCTAGCGCGTCGAGATCAAGCGTGTCGTTGCCGCCTTCCAGGGCGTCGAGATCGAGGGCGTCGTCATCGCCTTCCAGCGCATCGAGGTCCAGCCCCAGCTCGTCTTCGAAATCGTCCTCGTCATCCATGGGCTCGCCGAGGTTCACGGCGTTGGTTTCCACCAGGTTGGGAAGCCAGGTCGAGAGCGCGGGGATGTAGGTGACGATAATCAGCGCGACGCCCAGCAGGCCGATGAAAGGCAAGACGGATCTGTAGAGCTGAGTGATCGGTTTGTTGAAGCGGAAGCTCGAGATAAAGAGGTTGAGGCCGACCGGCGGGGTCATGTAGCCGATCTCGAGGTTGAGCAGGAAGACGATCCCCAAGTGGTACGGGTCGACCCCGAACTTGAGCGCTATCGGTACGATGAGGGGCACCACCACGACGATGGCCGAGAAGATGTCCATCAACATGCCCACGCCAATCAAGAAGAAGTTCAACGCGATCAGGAACATGACCTGTGAGGTGATGTAGCCTTCCATCGCGTCGAGAATAATCATGGGGACGCGTGCCTGGATGAGGAACGCCGTGAAGCCGATCGCCGTCGCGAGGATCGCGAGAATGGCGCCAACCAAGGTCATCGACTCGCGAATGATGCGAGGCAAGTCTCTTCGGAAGCTCACGTCACGGTAAATCCAGACTTCGATGACCAGCGTGTAGATGGCGGTAAACGCGGCGGCCTCGTGGATGCGGAGCAAGCCGCTGTACATCCCTCCGAGCAGCGCAACCGGAAGCAAGGCTTCCCACTTGGCCTCCCAGAGGGTCTTGAATGCCACTGCGCGGTTGAAACTGGTCCGCGGCATCTTGTGCTTGATGCCAGTGATGGAGCTGTAGATCGCCAGCGTCGCCACCGTGATGATGCCGGGGATCAGGCCGGCCAAGAACAGCTTCTCGATCATGATGCCGGCGACGACGCCGTAGATGATCATCGGGACGCTTGGCGGGAACAGAAGGCCGAGCGAGCCACCGGTGGTGACCAGACCGAGCGAGAAGTTCTCGTCGTACTTGTCCTGAACGAGCGCGGGATAGAGAAGGCCGCCGATGGCGACAATCGTGATGCCGCTACCGCCGGTGAATGTCGTAAAGAAGGCAGACGCGACCAGACACACCATGGCCAGGCCACCCGGCATCCACCCGAGCCATGCACGCGATACCTTCACCAAACGATGAGGCGTTCCGCTCTCCGCCATCAGATAGCCAGCGAAGGTGAACAGCGGGATGGTCACTAGGAGCGGAGAATCGGCGAACTTCTCGCTGAATACATCGTTGGCGGTGCCGGTGATGCTCGTGTCGGGCAACGCTCCAAAGAGCAGCATCGCGGCAGCCCCGAAGATGGTAAAAAGCGGCGCACCGAGAACGGCCAAGACCGTGAGGAGTACAATCCAGATTGTATCCATCGCTCAGGCCTCCCCTGCCGGGCTGACGGGGTAGTTCTTCGTGATGAACGCCGCGGTTGCGGCGGCCGCGCGGCTCAAGAAGCGGACGGACATGAAGATGAACATCGCTGGTACGATGAGCTGAAGGGCGACGTCCGGCGTAGACATCTCGATGCCGAACACCTCGAGCCCAGTTCGAATGGCGCAGAAAATATCGGGCCTCGAAAGCCCCGCGTCGGCGAGTATCGAGGCGGGAGCCACGCAGATGTGAATCATCTCGTCGCTGGGCCCAAGCACGGAGTACTCGAGGGGAATCTCGAGAGCGTTGTTGAGCACCGACAGCCAGAAAACACGGCCGAGGTAGAAACAAGTCACCGAAGAGAAGATGCAGACGATAGCGCGAAAGAGTTGCTTGGCGCGAGGCGGCGAGAGGCGCGGAATCACGTCGATGGCGATGTGCTTCTCGTCAAACGTAGACAGCGACGCGCCGAAAAACGCCAACCAGAGCGTGCCCTTCTGGAGGAACGAATCCGCCCAATCCATGTGCCCGAGCGCAACGTTCGCCCACCCGAAGTCGAGATTGGTGAGGTTGCGGAGCGCGGCCTGGCTGGCTGCGATCGCGATCATGAGCAGCAGGACTGCGGCCGCAATCGCCGCTTCACCACGCGCCAGTCCTCTGTCAATTCGTCGAAATTGTTTCACTGTTGGTTCCCCGCTGCGGCTTTGACCGCGTCGAGTGGACTCGTTGGATACACGCGGCTGGGACGCCGCCCGGGAGCTTCTTTGGCGGCGAATACGACGACTGGAGTTGGTGCGAGTCTCGACTTCATGCGGGCCCAGTCAACGAAAAACCGCGAGGGTTTCGGAGAATACCTTCCTCAGTGCCCGATAACACTAAAAAAGTTGGTCCGCGTTCTCGATGTACATGGCCGCGCGTACTCGAGCCATCCGGTTGGCCAATCGCGCCTCCGGCAGTGGGTCCTGCGCGTCCATCACCTCGGCAAGCAGTTCGTCAAAAAGCGCCCGATCGCCACTCTTGACCGCGTAGAACCGCGCCATGTTCACCTGAGCCTGCAGAGCTCTTCGCTCGGTACGGGCCAACGCTTTCTCGAAGTAGGCCTTGGCTACGTCCAAGTCGCCAGCCAGTTCGGAGGCAGTCGCGACTCCCATGAACGTAAAGCCAGCGGCGTTGTAGTAGTCGGGATTCAGCGCGATCGAACGCTGGACGAACGCTTTTGCGTACGGAAGGTCAGCGACCGCCTCCATGTCGTCCTTGGCCGAGTTGATGTACGAGCCCCAAGCGTACCCGTGCCAGAGCAACAGCTCCGCGTCGGAAGGCAGGACGAACGCGCTGTCCAACCACGCCTCGAGCTCATCGACACTGCCCCGAACCGCGTTGTCCACCTCTTCGTCATGGAGCCGGATCCGGTGTCGAGTCAGGTCCATGGCGCGGAGGTACATGATCTTCGTGCGCGCACGCTGAAGGTCTGCTTCTTCGTAGTCTCCATCGAACTCGAACGCCTCGATGTCCGCTTCGATCCAACCGTACGCATATGCGATGTAGGCCTGGGACAACTGGGCCAAGATGCTCTCGTTGTCTGGAACCACGCGCAGGATGCCTTCGAACTGAACGATGGTCGCCGGCAGGGCCTCGCCGGCAAGATCGTAGTCCCAGTACGCTTCGAAGGCCGGAGCCGCTCGGGTGAACAGCCCTGCCGTAGAATCGGCGGTGAACTTGGCGACGTCGCAACCGACGAGCGCCATGATGCAAAGCACTCCCAGCGCCGCTCGGAACCGGCGAGACAACAGATCTTGGTACATAGAGCGAGGTGTACGAAAATTTAGGGGAAATTGTCAATTGAGATCGTGTGGGGCGGATCGCTTGACGGAGTGGGCCCTGACCGCCAGGTTTAGGAAATGCTTAGATTCAAGTCGCTGCCCGGGCTTATTGGTCCGCTTCTGGCCGCCCTCCTGCTTGTGGGACTCCCAGCGAGCCCCGCCAATGGCTCCATCGTCCAAGGGCTCGATATGCAAGAGCTAGTCGCCCACGCCGACCGTATCGTGCTCGGCCGGGTGCTGTTTTCGGAGTCGTTTCAACACTCCGATGGGCAACTCGGTACCTGGCACCGCATCGCCGTCGAGCGCGAGCTCCGCGGTCGCGCCCCAGACGAACAGGAAGTCATCGTCGAGACCCTCGGCGGCCAAATCGGCAACATCGCGATGCGCGTCGAAGGGGAGCCCTCCTTTAGTGTGGGCGAACGCGTGCTCGTGTTCATCCGCGACGGCGGTCCGTATACCGCGTTCAAGCCGGTCGGCATGGGACAGGGCGTGATGCGCGTGCGCGCGGAGCAAGGCGTCGATACCGTAACCCAGAATCGCGAAGGCTTGATGCTCATGCGACGCAACGCGCAGGGTCACCTGGAGCGTAGCCTGGGTGCACTGCCGCAACGTGAGCGCCTCGACATACTACTGACGAAGCTCAACGACCTCGTCGAGCAGAATGCCGGTGGCATCGATGAGTAGCCGCAGCCTCCAAGCACTCGTGTTCGGAGTCATGGTCTGCGCCGGCTCGACCGCGGATAGTGCCTCGGCTTACTGCCGCATGACGACCGAAGGGGGCGCTCAACAAGGTGACGCGCCCTGCATCGAAAAAGGTGCGCCACTGGTCTGGAACAACGCCTGCTTGACCTATGCGATCGACCAGCGCGGCTCTCGCTGGTTCGAGAACCCGGACGGGACTCCCGACCTCGCCGAGCTTACGGCGCTAGTCGACCAGTCGTTTTTCGCATGGCGGAACGCGGACTGCGGCGGTGCACCGCCAAACCTGATCTTCCAGCCGCTAGCGTCGCCCTCTACGTGCCAACGCGCCGAGTTCAACACAGTCGGCAACGTCAACACCATCGCCTTCCTGGACCCATGGAAGAACCCTTGCGCCGAAGCCGACGACCCCCCCTACGAACCCCTCGCCTTCGCCGTCACGGTCGTGTGGCACAACACGGACACCGGACAGATCCTCGACGCGGACTTGATGGTCAACGACCAGCTAGCAACCCGCTTCAACGCCGGTGGGCCTTACGGTGATTGTCCTGATACGGGATGTCTCGCGGGTAGCGTGGCTGCTCCCGGCGACGCGGACTTGAGAAGCATCCTCACCCACGAAGTGGGACACTTCATCGGGATCGGCCACTCCGACGTCCTCGATTCCACGATGTTCGCGGTCGCGGAGCGAACTTCAGTCGAGAAGCGAACGCTCGCCCAGGACGACATCGACGCGGTGTGCGCGATCTACCCCCCGGGCAATCTGGACACCACGTGCAATGCGACGCCAATCGGCGGCCTGCTCCTCAACTGCGAAACGACACCGGACGGTGATCCGATCGCCTGCGACGCACCCGCTGCCGCATCAAACAGCGGAGGGTGTAGTGCAGGTACCACGATGGAGTCCCCCGCAAACACCTGGGTGACACTCCTGCTTGCGTTGTTGGGACTCACTGCGGTGCGGCGGCGGTCAGCTCGACGCGGCGTACAATCCTAAACTGAACACGCCGATTGCGAGCCCGGTTTTGCTGGGTGATGTTGGGCGCGACGGGTCGCGTCGGTCCGTAGCCCTTTGCCATCAGCCGCGCGGACTCCACGCCATGCTGAACCAGCCAGCGCTGGACGGATTCGGCACGCTGCTGCGAGAGCCGCATGTTGAGCTCTCGGGCACCGCTGTTGTCGGTGTGGCCCTGAATCTCCACCAGCTCGAGGTCGGGGTTTCGCAGCAATGCGTCCGCCACCTCCAGCAAGATGTGCTCGCTGTTGGGCAGAATCTCGTCGCTGCCCGTCGCGAAGCTGATTTGGCGCCGAAGCGCGATTTCGTTCTTCTTGACGACGACGCCGGGACGGGATGGCTTGCGCAGCACCCGAAGCTGCACGTCGGCCTGCGCTCGCGAAACGATATCGAGGTCCGCGACGGCGATCAGATAGACCGGGTCGTCTACGTGCGCGGTGTAGGCGCCGGGTTCGATCGACTCGACTAGCGCAACGCCCGCGTCGTCAGTAATCAGGTGATGCTGCGTGGGGCCGCGCACGGTGACGGCAATTTGGGGAACCGGGATCCCATCACGATCGACGGCCACGACCCGAAGACTCCCATCGAGACTCGACGGAACCAGCTCGCAGCTCACATCGGAGGGGACGGTTGCATCGCAAAGCTCGGTCGAATAGTCCGGGTGCGACACCTCGAGCACTACCTCGCCGGCTGGAAGCCCATAGGTCACGAATCGTCCGTCCGAATCTGTGACTTGGGGCGATACCTCGTGATCAACCACCGCCACGACAGCTCCTGCGACCGGTATCTCACCGCCGCGTTCGAGGATCCGGCCGCGCACCTGACCGCTCATCACGCTTGGTGGCGCGGGTTCTTCGACGATCACCGGCGGAGGCACGGGTGCCGAGGGTCGCGAATCGAACGCGTAGGCGATCCCAAGAATGATGTTGTAAGGAGCGGTCGGCGCCAGCTCTCGGACGAAGTTTCGGGTGCCGGTGAGGCCAATGTCCGCGGCGACGGTGAAGGCAAGGCCCTTGGGCGGCGTGAGAATTCGCAGACCCAAGGTGAGCAACATCGGGAACGCCTTGAGCTTCTCGTTCGCCAGACAGCCGTCGTCGTTCGGGATAGAGGTGGTCACGCACTGGAAGCCCTGCCGATCGACCGGTATGTCCCACTGCCATTCGAGCATCGGATGCAAACCGACGCGACCAGCCTCGAGGGGTGCCTCGATACCTGCAGCGAGTCGAATACGGTCCACTCGATTCACCCCATACGCGAAGCGTTCAAACGATGTCAGCAGATTTCGCGTTTCGAGCGGACGAGACACGAGGCCCCCGAGCGCGGCGTATCTGCTGTCCTCGATCCCCTCGGTGAGGTTGGCGGAGTTGTCGAACCAGTACTGGGCGTTGAAGCGCGCGATCAACGGAAGTTCGCGGCGCTCATGCCCGCGGAAGTCCAATGTCGCGTTCCCGCGAAACCCAAAGCTCGTCGACCGCATGGTTGCGTTCGCGTCTCCGACCCCACCTAGGAACGCGACACTAGCGTCTCCTCCGACAGCGAGGAGCGGCGAAGCTTGATAGAAGCCCTTGAGACCCAGCAGCACGTCGGCCACACGCTGGATCAGCATCGGGTCATTGGAATTGTCCCAAGCGGACGTCACTTCGGCGGCGACGAACACCTCCAGGTACTCCGTTGGCGTGATGCTCAGCGATAGGTTGCCGGCGAAGTGGTGCGCCTTGTCCGTGGGTACGAAGAAGTCACTGATGATGAAGAACTCAGAGTTGAGCGCTAGCCGGAAGGTCCCCTTGGGGCCCGAGGATGCATCGATGATGCGAATCCCGCCGGTGGGACCACTGAAGCTGTTCTGAACTTCGGCAACACGCGCCGCCCGCTCGTTCGCGTCGGACACGGGGTCGGCGTGCGCGTACAACGGCGCCACACACGCCCATGCCACGAAGCCCCCCAGCCAGGGCAGTATCCAACTCCTGCGCATTCCCCTTATGCCTATCCCCAAACGAAATGATGCCACCTCAGGGGCGCTCGGGGCCACTTGCCGGGCTATTTGGCGGCGATGTGGAGATCCGCTTTGCCGTCGGGCGGGATCATCACCTTCTTGGGTGCCGTGGCGCTGCCGCTCTTCGGCGTGAATACCGCTAGGTATCGGCCGCCAGGTACCGACCGCATGGTGCAGGCCCCCTGACTGGTTGTGCAGGTAAACGTCCCGCCGTCGCCCTTGAGCTCGACACGGCCGTCGACCGGCTTGTTGTCGCTGCTACGGACCTTGACCTGAACGACCGCGTCGGCGCTGACCGGCGTCGTCACGGCGAGGCTGAAAGCACAAACTAGGATGCTCACCACGCGCTTCATCGGGCGTCACCCTTCTTCGGCGGCCTCAGCAAAATCGCTGAGCCGAATCTCTTCGTAGTCGTCGTCATTGGCTTCCGGTGGCTCCGAGTCTTCGACGTCGTAGTCGGCCGTTGCTTCAACGGGACGGACGCTCGCCGGGCGATTCGGGTCCGGAAGTGGTGGTCGAGACGGGATGGGCAAGCCATTCTCGTAGGCGAAGAGCCCGGTGGTGTGAACGTCGCTGACCTCACCGTCGACCGTGAACAGGGCCTCTTCGGCCCGCGCCAGCGATGGTCGAGTCAGGCCCTCTGGTTGCACTGCCAAGCGGAGGGTCGGCGGAGCAGGCGGCGTCTCCGGGGGCGCTGCCATCGAGGGGATCGGGACCGGCATGCCGACCATGGGCTCCTCTGCAATTCCGTGCTCGAAGGCGTACTCGGAATCGAAACCGCCCTCGTCGTCCTCAGCAGCTTCGGCCGTCTGTATATCATCGGCAAGCTCGGCTGCAGGCGCCTCGTCCCGACCAGGCGCTTCACTCGTGACGGCTTCGACACTGACGTCATCGTCATCGTCCGCCATGTCGTCGTCGACCAACTGCGGTGCCGGTTCGGACCCCGACACAGTAACGGCCTCTGAGGCGGGCACGGACTCTGGCGCCGGCTCCGGCGCGAATGCGTTCATTGACTCTGGCGCGGGCTCGGACGCAGTACCCAACTCGGCCTCGGCCATCATCGCTTCGGCGTCGACCGCGGCGATCACCGTGGCAGGCTCATCTTCGTATTCGTCGTCGTCGTCCTGATCGATCGCTTCAGGCGGCACCGTGTCCGGCGCGTCCTCGTCCGGAGGAACCGTAGCTGGCTCCGCGTCTTCAGGTGCAACCGAGTAAATTTCATCTGGCGGTACGGAAAAGGCGTCTTCCGAACTCAGCTCGACCGCTTCGAGTAAAGGTTCGTCCGAAGCTTCATCGTCAGCGGGCACGGCGTTCATGTCGCCGGCTGGCGCTGCGTCGTCTTCGGCAGGCGGGTGGTCGGACACCGCTTGCCGCGCGAGCACCAGGCTCTCGAACACGACCTCCGAACGGCCGTCGAATTGCAATGCCTCCACGACGACGTCGTAACGAGTCTCTTGCAAACGATCATCGCCACCGTCGACTGCGGCCCGTACTCGGCCGACTCCTTCGAGCGCCGCCGAACCATCGGCCAGCAGCACGACGAACTCAATCTCGGAACCGTCTTCGTAGGGGACCGGTCCGTAGAGAATCAACGTGTCTTGTTCGACGCGATCGAGAAAACCTTCGGAGAGTTCTCCGAGGTCATTGAAGTGTGTTGGTACCGTGAGGACTTGGCTCATTACTCCCCCGCTTCGCTTTCTTCGAGAGGACTCGTTTGCAGCTCGTCTCCGGCTGCG